>NC_012673.1:2035000-2157500 GCF_000023045.1 Exiguobacterium sp. AT1b
ACCGAAGCCCCAGTAAACGGCGGCCGTAACTATAACGGTCCTAAGGTAGCGAAATTCCTTGTCGGGTAAGTTCCGACCCGCACGAAAGGCGTAACGATTTGGGCACTGTCTCAACGAGAGACCCGGTGAAATCATAGTACCTGTGAAGATGCAGGTTACCCGCGACAGGACGGAAAGACCCCATGGAGCTTTACTACAGCCTGATATTGAGGCTTTGTACGCGATGTACAGGATAGGTGGGAGTTTGTGAAGCCGGAGCGCCAGCTTCGGTGGAGACACCCTTGGGATACCACCCTTTGCGTATAGAGTCTCTAACTCGCAGCCGTGATCCGGCTGGAGGACCGTGTCAGGCGGGTAGTTTGACTGGGGCGGTCGCCTCCTAAACAGTAACGGAGGCGCCCAAAGGTTCCCTCAGAATGGTTGGAAATCATTCGAAGAGTGCAAAGGCAGAAGGGAGCTTGACTGCGAGACCTACAAGTCGAGCAGGGACGAAAGTCGGGCTTAGTGATCCGGTGGTTCCGCATGGAAGGGCCATCGCTCAACGGATAAAAGCTACCCTGGGGATAACAGGCTGATCTCCCCCAAGAGTCCACATCGACGGGGAGGTTTGGCACCTCGATGTCGGCTCATCGCATCCTGGGGCTGGAGTAGGTCCCAAGGGTTGGGCTGTTCGCCCATTAAAGCGGTACGCGAGCTGGGTTCAGAACGTCGTGAGACAGTTCGGTCCCTATCCGTCGTGGGCGCAGGAAATTTGAGGAGAGCTGTCCTTAGTACGAGAGGACCGGGATGGACGCACCGCTGGTGTACCAGTTGTTCCGCCAGGAGCACCGCTGGGTAGCTACGTGCGGACGGGATAAGTGCTGAAAGCATCTAAGCATGAAGCCCCCTCCGAGATGAGATTTCCCTTTGAGCAATCAAGAAAGACCCCTCAGAGACGATGAGGTAGATAGGTCATGGGTGGAAGCGTGGCGACACGTGGAGCTGAATGATACTAATCGGTCGAGGCTTTGATCTAGTCTAATGGTTTGTGTTGATGAATCCTCAGTTTTCAGGGAACAAGCCCTGTAGAGTCTGGTGGCGATAGCGAGACGGCCACACCCGTTCCCATGCCGAACACGGAAGTTAAGCGTCTCAGCGCCGAAAGTAGTTGGGGGATCTCCCCCTGTGAGGATAGGACGTTGCCAGGCAACAACGCAGAGGACGACCGAGCATACGCTCGGTCGTTTTTTGTTTCTTTGAAACTTTATCCCTTCTTTTTCGTACTAAGTATGAGAAAGAGGGGATTGTTTTGTATATTCGATTAGCCACTTTAAAAGATGTTTCAGGGATTACGAAAGTTTCAACTGCAAGTTTTCAACAAGAAGCACTTTCTTTACAATTGTCTGAGAGAGATTTGAATGTTGAACCGCCGGGATACGATCTCGAGGCGATGACACAATATATGATTGAAGAGTTAACATGCTATGTCATTGAGCAGGACAAACACATCGTTGGTGCAATCGTCTTAACCCTCACAGGTGATGACTATGCACGAATCGATCGTGTTTTTGTACATCCTGATAGGCAAGGGCAAGGAATCGGTAAAGCGTTGATTCAATACGTAGAAGCTCAATCTCCTCATGTACGGATTTGGGAATTGGAAACATCGACACATCAAACAAGAAATATTCGTTTTTATAAACAATTAGGATTTCAAGTCGTATATGAGTCAGAAGATGAGGTATGTTTCGTCAAACGAACAAAAGCAAAACCGAGTACGCATTGCTTTGAAGAACAGTCATGTGAAGGTTGGCAAGCGTATGGGGTAAACGCGAGCTTTTTGGCGGTCACAAATAGTAATGTCTCGTCACTTGCTGCGAGCAACTGTAATTTCAGTCAAAGCCTTTTTCGGAACATCAATTTCCGGAATAGTACGTTCAGTGATTTAAATTTGACAGGCTCGCGATTCAATTTTGTGACGATGCAAGAGAATGGACGTACTGTTCAAATGCATCATTCGAATTTGAGAGGTGCTACATTTAATCAGTGTGACCTGACGAATGTCACGTTGACAGGATGTGATGTCGAAGGCATGACGATAAATGGCGTTCCAATCGACACTTTAATCAGTACAAAGAGAGGGGAAATATAATGGAAAATCTTCAGCAGACCCAATTAGACTTACAACAGCGTATCGCAGAGCGTGATCGACTTGTTCGTAAGCAAGAGATACTAAACAAACAGTTGAACGAGCATGAGGCGGTGCGGAAGGCACTACTCAACACATTCACGAAAGAACAACGTGATGTGTATGACCTTGAAGACTTCTCACTCGTCAACACATGGCGGAAGTTACGAGGCACGTTCGATGAACAACGAACGATCGAAATGGAAGAGGCTGCTCGCGCGGAACTGAAATTACGAGAACACGAGGCGATGATTGACGAATTGACGCTCGAACATCGAGATTTGCAAGAACAGCTCGAGGGATATGAAGGAATCGACGCTGAGTGGAAGACCTTCTTAGAAACAAAAGAATCCCATCTGGCGAAAGATCCAGCTGTTCGCCGAGATTTACATCATCTCACGAATCAACAAGCCGAAACGAATGAACTTCTCATCGAGTATCGGGAAGCCATCGTTGCCGGTAAGGCGGCGCGGTCAACGATTGCAAAAACACTCAAACATCTAGATAGTGCGAAGGGGTGGTCGACGTATGACACGTTCTTCGGGGGTGGCTTGATTGCCACAGCAATGAAACATGAGGCGCTAGATGCTTCCGAACAGACGATGCATGAATTACAATCTGCGTTAGAGCGTTTCTCCCGTGAATTAGCGGACGTACAAGGGATTGTTCAGGAGTTGCATGTCGATCGAGGTTCACTCATTCAGTTCGCAGATTACTTTTTGGATGATATTTTTTCGGAATGGACGATGCATGGACGAATCAATGATTCCTTAGATCAAGTGAACGGACTGGATCAGGAAATCAGTCAGCTGATTGCTCGTATGACGAGACAAGTGGAACGGTTAGAACAGAAGCTTGACGAGACTGAAGAAAAAAGAAGACAGCTCATCCTGACGCGATGAGCTGTCTGTCATTATATTTTTAGTAAGGGTTCTTTTGCTTAGTTCAAGGAGAGTGAAGAGAAAATGAGTAAAACGATGGTATTTCTTATTAGGGGGATGGCAGTCACGGGGGCGCTATTGACTTTATCGATTCCATTTTTCTTTAGTTCTCCCATATCGACCACTCTGATCATTGTCAGTTCGATTTCGTTGATTGCCTTTGTGATGTTTACTGTTTCAGCAATCAGGCTTCGAAAGCGGATAGAGGATGAATGATGCGTATTTTTTTGAGACAACAAAAGGTCCAAGGGGGGAGAATCATGGAACAACTGATTGAGGATATCGTACAAAGCGTGAGACCGGATCAACGAACGCTGATTGCCATCTCCGGACACGGGGCAGCCGGAAAATCGACGTTGGCAGAAAAATTACGGGAACGACTCGGAGATATAAACCTGCTTCACACAGACCCGTATATCACAGATTCACAGTTGCGGAAACAAACGATTCTCACGTATCAACACGATGGAACGACCCATCAGTATAAGATGACGGCGTGTCATCCGGCCGCACATCATCTGCTCTCACTCGAGCGTGACGTTCGTATGATTCGAGAGGGAATCGGCTTTTACACGATTGATGTCCCCTATTTAGAGCGGACATGGATTGATCCGGAGAAACCGATCACGATTATTGAAGGGATGAGTGTCGCATTCCTGGATCTTTCATCTTTTGATCAATCGATTTATCTCTACACAGACGGGGAGACGGAGTTCAAGCGACGTTCGCATCGTGATATTCAGGAACGGGGTATGGAGCTGGACTACTTACACGCTTCACATGTAGAGCGACGTCTGCAATATGAATTGTTCATGCATCCGTATCGCCACTATTTTCAAACCATTGTCAATACGAGTAAGGATGAAATTCAAATTGAAAAAACCGCTCACGAGGAGCGGTGACTGCGTAGCGTATCTTGAATGCCGAGACCGAGCTGTTCCTGTTCGCGCTCGAGCTGCCCCCAGGTGAGGGAACGATGACGCAATTCGACGTCGGTCGCCATCGATTCGAGCGTTCGCTGGGTCTCGATGTTGTCGAGCCAGTAGTAGAGGTCGATCCCGTCTTCATGTAAGCGCCAAAACGATTTGACGACCTCGAACTCATCGGCCCATTCTCCGACCGGCTTGAATCCATACTTTTCAACGAATGGATACGGACGTTCTTCCCCGAGCGGGTCGATTACGTTTCGGACGAACATCGGCTCAAGTCCAGCGTGAGCGGTCGCATCGAGTAATCGTTTCAGTTCAGGCATCGGTTCGATTTCGATGTGTTCGATTACATCAAACCAAACTCGTTTGATGTCCTTGTCCCACAATGTAGCCTCTATACTATACGGGGCGCCGGCAGAAGAGGGTGCGTACATCGTCAACTCGAATGAAAACGGAACGTCCTCTTTCGCTCCAGGCTCTAATACAAGCGATAGTGGAATCGGGACTTCTTGAATATCAGCTTCTCGATTGAACTCGTTTCCTTCCATGGTGATGTCTTTGAACGTCGTCAAGAAGGTCAGGGTGAGTTCCTGTAATCGAACGACATTCGTTGTCGGGTTGGAGACGTGCAACGTACCCGTCACGGTCTGCTTCGGAATGAGTGCTGCCGGGTCAAACGTGATCTCGGCTTCGATCTCCGAAAAGAACCATTTCTTGAATCGATTTCCCCATTTGGACATGGCGGTCGCGCCCCTTTTCTCTGATAGTTTATGCTGTTATATCTGTTCCCGATTCCATTTTTGAAAAAACATTAAGAAAATGGTTGCTTTTTATAACTGTCTCGCTTATTATAGAGGATGTCGAAACAATTCAAACCATCGCGGGGTGGAGCAGTCTGGTAGCTCGTCGGGCTCATAACCCGAAGGTCGTCGGTTCAAATCCGGCCCCCGCAACCAATTTTTATTTAATTTCATATGTCGTCGCGGGGTGGAGCAGTCTGGTAGCTCGTCGGGCTCATAACCCGAAGGTCGTTGGTTCAAATCCAGCCCCCGCAACCAATTTTTAAATGAGATAGCGAAACGATAGCGTTTCGTGTTTTTTTTTGCTTAAAATGAAGTGTACAATGAGTACGTATGAGAAGTGAAAAAGGAGAACCATTCATGTATACATTGATTACGCATTCTGCAGCGGAGACGCAGGCGGTGGCAGAACGTTTGGCCACACTCGTCGAAGCAGGGACGGTCATCACGTTAAACGGTGACCTCGGTGCCGGCAAAACGACGTTCACACAAGGGTTCGCAAAAGGACTCGGTGTCACGCGGAACGTCAACAGTCCGACCTTCACCATTATGAAACAATATAAAGGGCGATTGCCGCTCTATCATATGGATGTCTATCGTCTCGAAGATACGGGGGATGACATCGGTCTTGAGGAATATATCAACGGTGATGGTGTCGCCATCGTCGAGTGGTCGAACTTGATCGAGTCCTCCCTCCCGGAAGAACGCTTGGCCATCACGATTGAACGGGTCGGCGACGAAGAACGTAAACTGACACTTGCTCCGACGGGTGAGCGTTACGTTCAAATCGCCAAGGAGGTGCTCGCATGAAGCAATTGATGATTGATACGGCGACGACACGTTTGTCAGTCGCGTTAAGTGAGGCTGGAGAGATTCAAGCCGAAGCGACGGTCATGGTCTCAAAAAACCATGCGGTCACACTCATGCCGATGATTGAACAGCTCATGGCAGCGGTCAAGTGGACACCGAACATGCTCGAACGCATCATAGTCACGACCGGACCTGGGTCGTACACGGGAATTCGGATTGGAGTGACGACAGCGAAGACACTCGCTTATACGCTCAATCTTCCACTCATCGGTGTATCTGCCCTTCAGATCATGGCAGCGGCCCCGAATACCGATTTGCCGGTCGTTTCATTGATTGACGCGCGCCGTGGCAACGCGTATATCGGATATTATCAACACAACAAAGCACTAACACATGATCAGCACGCCTCCGTCTCAGATTGGTTGCGACTGAATAGTCAAGGGCGCTTCCTTGTCGTCGGAGACGTGGAACCGTTCCGTGACGTGTTAAGTGAATATGACTATATCGAAGCACCGGCTGCCCATCGATATGGGCGTGCGAGTGATTTGGTCGTCTTCAGCGATGAGACGAGCGATGTTCACTCGTTTGAACCGGAGTATTTGCGACTCGCCGAGGCGGAAGCGAAATGGTTAGAGGGACAAAACAATGGCTGACGTGAAAATTCGTCGGATGACGTGGCTTGATGTCGAGGAAGTGACGAAAGTCGAAGAAGCGTCGTTCGCCATCCCGTGGACAAAAGAGGCGTTCATGAATGAGATGCTTCGAAATGAACAGGCCGTTTATTTTGTCGCGGTCCATGACAAACGGGTCGTCGGGTTTGTCGGTGTTTGGACGATTGTCGATGAAGGACATATCACAAACATTGCCGTCTTACCTGAGCTTCGTGGACAGGGCATCGGTAATCAATTGTTAGCGGAACTTGTCGCGTTCGCCAAGTCAAAAGGACTCGTCGGATTGACGTTAGAAGTCCGCGTGTCGAACGTCGGCGCGCAAAAACTGTATGAACAGTTCGGTTTTATGCAAGCCGGTCGGAGAAGACGCTACTATCAGGATAATAATGAAGACGCCTATATTTATTGGGCGAAGTTAGGAAGTGAGTCAGAATGAACACATCACTGATTCTCTCGATTGAGTCGAGCTGTGACGAGACGTCTGTTGCGCTCGTCAAAGACGGAAAGACGTTATTGTCGAACGTCGTCTCTTCTCAAATCGAGAGTCATAAACGATTTGGTGGCGTCGTCCCTGAAGTGGCGTCTCGTCATCATGTGGAGCGCATCACGTACGTGATTGACGATGCATTGAGTGAGGCCGGCGTGACGATGGAAGACGTCGATGCGGTCGCGGTCACACAAGGACCGGGTCTTGTCGGTGCTCTTCTCGTCGGGATCAGTGCGGCCAAGGCGTTGGCATTCGCCCATCAAAAACCGCTCATCGGTGTCCACCATATCGCCGGACATATTTACGCGAACGAACTCGTTGAAGAGATGCAGTTCCCGCTCGTCTGTCTCGTCGTTTCAGGGGGACATACAGAACTCGTCTATATGCCAGAACACGGTGTCTTCGAAGTCATCGGAGAGACACGTGACGACGCGGCAGGTGAGGCATACGATAAGGTCGCGCGCACGCTCAGTCTCCCATATCCAGGAGGACCTGCAATTGATCGTTTGGCAGCAGTCGGGGAAGACACGTACAACTTCCCACGCGTTCGTCTCGAACCGGGTAGTTTCGACTTCAGTTTCAGTGGCTTGAAGTCATCGGTCATCAACGCCGTACACAATGCGGAGCAACGGGGAGAGACGGTCATCCCTGAAAACTTGGCGGCGAGCTTCCAGGCGAGTGTCGTCGAAGTGCTCGTCGAGAAAGCGATTCGTGCCGTGAAGGAAAAAGGGGCGAAGCAATTGCTTGTCGCGGGTGGTGTCGCGGCGAACCGTGGCCTCCGCGCAGCGCTTCAAGAAGCGGCTACAGCTGAAGGGATTCAACTCGTCATTCCACCGCTTGACCTCTGTGGGGACAACGCGGGCATGATCGGGGTGGCGGCACATCACGCGTATGTGCGCGGTAAGCGCGATACACTAGCGATGAACGCGGTTCCTGGGTTATCCTTAGAAGAGAGCATGACAGTCTAGGGGGAAATAGAGACATGACGAAACGCATCATCATCGGAGGACTCATCGTACTACTCGTCGTTGCGACGTTCTTACAAGTACGTGAGATCATCCGCGCTTACAATATCGCTTATCAAGAGGAGATTGTTCCAGAAGAGACACGAGTGAAGTCACTCACTGGAGAAGAGTCATTAGAAGGCATCGGTCGCGTGACCGGAGAGAATACGCTCATCGAGTCACTATATGGCTACACAAGTGTCGTCGACCAAGAGCCGGAGCGTGTGATCGTCGTCGATCGCAATCTCGGGGTACAGCCAAAAGCGAGCGATGCTTATTATGAAATCGAACGGGGTCGCGAGGCAACGGAAGAAGAGGCGGCGAAGTTTGAGGATTTGATCGAGGAACTCGACGAACAGCAACTGTTCGCGCAAGTCATCTCGACGCATGAAGCACGTTATGTGACGAATGGCGAAAAACCGATGACGTTCTATAAAGTGTTCACACGTGACGTCGACACGAACGAGGCTGTCTTCTTTATCGCTGAAGACGGGACGAAGCTCGACTTCCATACAATCGGATTCCAACCACTACGTTACTTCTAACAAAAAGGTTCAGCCACGAGGCTGAACCTTTTTGAGTGCTTCAAGTTGTTGAAGGAATGTATGGGCGAACGCGAGACATGCTTCCTTTTTTTCGTCCGTATCCGGGTCGAATTCAATCTTGAGTGCAGGAACAAGAACGTTCCCACCAGCAGTTTGAAAGGCGTGCTCAACGGTATCGACGGCTGCACAATATTTGGGATAATCCGTGTCCCCTGAACCGAAGGCGGCACACGGCAAACCGTTTAACGACGATTCTTCCAAATCATCTACGAAATCCTCGGCCTCATACGGAACATCTCCGTCTCCCCACGTATACGTACCGAGTATGACTCCATCATATTCGGCGAATTGCTCGATGCGTAAGGATTCCAAATCGTCAGATATCGATACATCGTGTCCTGCGTCCTGCCATGTATGTCGAATCAGATTCGCGATGTCTTCCGTATTGCCAGACATGCTCACGTACCCAATCAATAGTTTCATTGTCATCACCTCAACAACAGACTAATTGAAAATGATTATCAATGTCAATTTATAATTGGCATGACTTTTGTGATTATGCTTTTAGGTTGGCAACAATCTTCCCGACGACGTGTCGGTCTGAGAGTTCGACCAACTTCTTCGGGATGTCCGCGAACGGAATCGTCTCTTGAATCATCGGTTGAATCTCGCCCGCTGCAAGCAGTTCGAGCATGTGCGTGCCGATGCGGACGATGTTCGCCTCGCTCACGCGGTCCTGTTGATGATGAATCGCATTGAGGGCGACCTCATGGTAGGAGATGACACGTGTGAACGGTTTGATGACACTCATGTCAGGGGCTCCGGCGATATGGGCGATATGTCCGTTATAGGCGATGACTTCGAGGGAAGCGGTCGCCGTCTCACGACCGACGGGATCGATGACGGCATTGACACCGTGACCACTCGTCAGTTCCATCACTCGTTGTTGCCAGTCTTCCGTATTGTAATCGATGGCCTCGTCAGCTCCGAGCTGTTTGACCCAGTCATGGTTGCGCGCTGAAGCGGTCGTGATGACACGCTTTCCGAGATACTTCGCCAGCTGAATGGCAAAGCCACCGACACCACCGGCACCCGCGTGAATGAGGATCGTGTCGATCGCATTCATCGGAAGTTTTTCAAAGATGGCTTGGTACGCTGTGAATCCAGCTGTCGGTAAAGCGACCGCATCAGCGAACGAGATGGATTCTGGAATCGGGACGACCATGTGCGCCTTGGCACGAGTGAACTCGGCGAAACCACCCCATTCATTCCAGTTGCTGTGGTAGAGGACACGGTCACCGACTTGTACATTCGTCACGTCATCCGCGACAGCGGAAATCGTACCCGCGACATCAAGCCCGAGGACGTGAGGGTATGACCATTCGGGTTTGCCGTTGGTCGCCGTTTTATAGTCGACGGGGTTGAGCCCTGCATATTCTCCTTCAATCAATACCTCACCGGAACGAAGCGTCGGTGTATCAACTTCTTCGATTCGCATCGTTTGCCATGTGTTCGGTTCGTGTAGTAATAAAGCTTTCATCAACTATCCACTCCTTATAAATTTATTTATCGATATATCCTTTAAACGTTATTTGTCTTATGATTTACTGCCTTTTATACTGAAGATAACGAATACAAAAGGAGTTTACACAGATGATTGATTTTGAATGGTATCGCAGTTTTATCCACGTGTACCAGCAACGTTCCGTGTCGGCAGCAGCGCGTGTCCGTTTTTTGACCCAACCGGCTGTCAGCCAGCATATCGCCGCACTCGAAGCGGAACTCGAGACGTCCCTCTTCACACGAGCGCCACGTCAGATGATTCCGACGGATGCGGGGAAGGAACTATACACGCAAGTGGTCGGCTTGATCGACCGTCTCGAGGAATTATCGCTTGAGATGAAATACGTCTCAGGGGAGCAACCGCGTCCTGTCCTCAAGTTCGGTGGACCGACCGAGTTCGTCACACATGAGATTATACCCGCTTTGCCGCTTGATGCTGCACAGTACATCGCAGATTTCGGGATGACAGCAGATTTGATCAAACGCTTGGCGGACGGGGAGCTCGACTTTGTCATTGCGACGAAGCGGATGGAGGAGCCGGGGATTCAATACGTCCCCATTGCCGACGAATCGTTTTTGTTAGTGGCACCGAACGATTGGGAAGTTCCAACCGACGAGTTAAAAGACTGGATGGACCGTCAGCCGTGGATCAGTTACGGATTGGAGCTTCCCATCATCCGTCGTTACTACCAAACGCAGTTCGGGGAACGCCCAGACATTCGTCCAGAGATGATCCTACCGAACGTCGACGCCATCCTTGCGGCAATCGAATCGAAGTGTGGCATTAGCATCTTACCGAACTATTTAATTCGGCATGCACTCGAGCGAGGAACGGTTCAAGTCGTGGCGCCGGAGCGTTTTGCGACGAACGTCATTTACCTCGCGCACCGGACTGAGTCGAAGCATGACCCCGTCATCAATCAAGTCATCCAAGCGCTGCAGGATGCAAAATGAAGTAGGACCCACGTGGGCCCTACTTTTTATAATGCGTTTTTTAAGATTGCTGATACGTCTTGTTGACGGAGTGGGACGTACTGGCCAATCTGTTCAGCGACCATCGCCCGTTCTGCCATCAATTCGAGGTGTGTGGCGTCAATCTCATAATCGCTTAGACGTGAGGGTGCGCCGATCGATGTCCAGAATTCTTGTAACGCCTGAACGGTCTCCTCGACGAGCACCTCGTCCGATTTGCCGTTCACGTCAATGCCAAAGACGCGTTCACCGAGTTGAATGATGCGCTCGGGACGTGTCTTCCCGACATAGCGGAGCCATTCCGGGAAGAGAATCGCAAGTCCGCCACCGTGCGGGATATCGTAGACGGCAGAGACCGCGTGTTCGATCATATGAGTCGCCCAGTCCGTCTTCACGCCCATCGATAATGTCCCGTTTAAGGCAAACGTTCCGTTCAAGAGCATCGTTTCCCGTGCGTCAAAATCATTCAAGTTTTGAACGAGACGTGGTGCCGTCTCCATCATGGTGCGTAAAATCGATTCACCGAACCGCTCTTGGAGCAGGGCGTTCTCTGAAGCGTGGAAGTATTGTTCGAAGACGTGCGACATGATATCGACGATTCCGTAGACGGTCTGGTTCGCCGGTACACTTAACGTATACGTCGGGTCGAGTACGCTGAATTTCGGGTAAGTGAGGGGCGAGCCGAACGAGCGCTTATCTTGCGCCTCCCAGTTCGTGATGACGGCCCCACCGTTCATTTCCGATCCCGTTGCCGCCAATGTCAAAACGGTCCCGATCGGTAACGCATCTGTGACGGGGACTTGTCGCGTCACGATGTCCCATGGATTCCCGTCATATTTGGCACCGGCTGCGATTCCTTTCGCACAGTCGATGACGCTCCCTCCTCCGACAGCTAGGATGAGATCGATTTGGTGTTCATGCACTAAATCGATTCCTGTTTGAACTGTCGTCAGACGCGGGTTAGGTTCGACGCCAGAAAGTTCGACGACGGTTACTTGCATATCGGCTAACAGAGCGGTTACTTCTTCATAAAGACCGTTCGCTTTGATGCTCCCTCCACCGTATAAGAGAAGGACGCGGTCCCCGTATCGTGGAATTTCGGTACGGAGTGATTCTAGTTGTCCTTTTCCGAATAAGAGTTTGGTCGGGTTATGATATTGAAAACGTTCCATAGGTTAGTCAACCTCCTTGATTTCTTCTAAAAATTGAACGTCGCGACTAGCGAGAAGCGGCTCTGCTTCTTGGCGATACGTTTGATAGTGGGGTGAGGCGATATGCGTATCGAGTGCCGCCTTGTCGGCCCACTGTTCATAAAAGACGAACGCGTCCGGGTTGCCTTCAACACGATGTAACGTATAGAAGACGCAACCTGACTCGGCGCGTGATGGGGTGACGACTTGACGTAAATGTGTCTCAAGCGCGGACCCGAGACCGGGCTTCGCTTGAATCTGAGCTAAGATGTTCATCATCTTCATTCCTCCTCATCTATAAAACCCGCCTGTTCGAGAACAGGCGGGTCTTTCTCTTTCATCGATTGGCAACGAGAAAGAATCGATTAGTTTAATGTGTTGATGACGGCTTTTGCGACAGCAACGGTCGATTGTGGATTTTGGCCTGTTACCAAGTTCCCATCGACTTGAACGTTTTCTGTGAAGTTGTCTGCGAGCACGATGTTCGCACCGAGTTCACGAAGACGCGTTTCAAGCATGAACGGCATGTAGATATCAAGACCTGTCGCACGTTCTTCTTCGTCCGTGAACGTCGCAATCGTTTTACCGTTTACGAGTGGTGTACCGTCAGACAATGTCGCGCCGACTAGACCAGCTGGACCGTGGCAGACGGCAGCAACCGTTTTACCTGCTTCAAATAGTGAACGGATCGCAACATTCAACGCTTCGCTTTGTGGAAGGTCGAACATCGTTCCGTGACCACCTGGCATGAAGATGGCATCAAACTGATCGAAGTTTGTGATCGTCTTCAAATCGATTGTGTCTTCGAGAAGGGGAGCCGTCGCTTGAATGTCAGCCGGTACTTCTCCTTCTAAACTGCGTGCGTCGATTGGAGATTGACCACCGTTCGGGCTAGCGACCGTGATGTCATATCCTTGTTGTTTGAACTCGACGTATGCCTCACCGAACTCGGACAACCAAAGTCCAGTCGTGTGACCGTCCTTCATTTCTTTTGCGTTCGTCACGACCATTAATACATGTTTACTCATCTGTCATTCCTCCTAAGAAATCATCCGTTGTTTCGGTACGTGACTAGAATAACGCGCACTTTAACGAAAAACAAATTAAGAAAAAACACCTTATCTATAAATAAATTTATACATAAACGAAAAAGCCGTCCCCTTCAAAAAAGAGGACGGACTGTTCACGCTTTTGGTTGTCGATAATTCTCCCGATGCCACGTATTGACGCGGCTCACGATGAACACGAGAAGGGCGAGGATCCACATGAAGAGCGTCTCTTCATAGAAGTGGGCCCACACCGATCCAGGCGCATAGAACGTGTGAACGGTCACATCGACCGGCCAGACGACGACACGGATGAAGAGCGTGCTCATGAGCAGGCCACTGAAGAGACTGAGTAGTATCCCTGGCCACGTCTGAATGATGAAGCCGATGACGACCGGCAGGAAGAAAAAGAGAATAGACGGGACAATCGTCGGCTCCCCACGGATGAGTTCAGACACGAACTCGGTCCCGGCCGGCACGATGTAGGCGAGTCCCGTGAGGAACGCTTGAATGAACTCGATTCGCATGGCACGGGTACGCATCATGTATGGAGTTCCTCCCATTCCGCATAGAGCGCGGTAATCGATTCTTTCGCTGCGTCCGATTCGGTCGACAACTCCTGGGCACGGGCGAAGTCGTTGAAGACGTCCGGCTCACAAAGCAACTGTTCGATCTCATCAAGACGATTCTCATGTTGCTCAATCGCTTGCTCAATCTCTTCGATGCGCTGTTTGATGCGGCGCTCTTCTCGCTGTTGTTCCTTATCGGCGCGTTGTTTTTTCACGACGACCTGCTTCGTCTCTTCACGGGCGAGTCGCGCCAGTTCCTCGAGCTCTTCTTTCTTCTCGACGTAGTACGAATAGTCCCCGAGATACTCGTCGATGCCGTTCGGTGTGATCTCTAGCACACGCGTCGCGAGTCGATCGATGAAGTAGCGGTCATGCGAGACGAAGAGAATCGTGCCCGGATAGTCGAGGAGGGCATTCTCCAAAATCATCTTCGAGTCGAGGTCCAAGTGGTTCGTCGGCTCGTCCAGGATGAGGAGGTTCGGTTGCTCGAGCTTCAGCTTGGCCAAGGTGAGTCGTGCCCGTTCGCCACCGGATAGTTCATGGACACGCTTCATGACGTCATCGCCACTGAAGAGGAACTGTCCGAGAAGACTCCGTACTTCTTGCTCGCGCATGAGCGGCCAGTCGTTCCAAATCTCGTCGATGACACGGTTCGCGTCAGACAAGTTTTGTTGCTCCTGGTCGTAGTAGCCGATTTCGACCCCCGTCCCGTAACGGATGTCACCGGTGAGGGCAGCTTGTTGTTTCGTCAACACTTTGAGGAGGGTCGACTTCCCGACCCCGTTCGGACCGACGAGAGCGACGGATTCCCCGCGCTGAAGCTGGAAGCGGAGGTTTTGAGCAATCGCTTCCTCGTACCCGATGGCGAGGTCACTCGCGCTCAACACATCGTTCCCGCTCTGGCGTTTGATGGAGAAGGAGAGGACGGCGCTGCGCTCGTCGCCATCTGGAGCATCGAGTCGGTCGACTTTCTCCAGACGTTTCCGCACGCTTTGTGCCCGTTTCGTCGTCGTCGCCCGGGCGATGTTTCGCTGAATGAAGTCCTGCATCTTAGCGATCTCTTCTTGCTGTGACTCGAACTGCTTCTTCTCTTGTTCGTAGAGGGCCGCCTTCTGCTCGAGATACTTCGTATAGTTCCCGACGAAGCGGCGGCTCCGATGACGTGACAACTCATAGACGACCGAAACGACGCGGTCGAGGAAGTAGCGGTCGTGGGAGACGATGAGGACGGCACCTTTATAGCCGCTCAAGTACTTCTCTAGCCAGGCGAGCGTCTCGATGTCCAAATGGTTCGTCGGCTCGTCCAAGATGAGCAGGTCGGGACTTTGAAGGAGCATCTTCGCCAAGGCGAGACGTGTCCGTTGTCCCCCGGAGAGTGTGTCGATTCGACGCTCGAAGTCGTCCGGATAGAAGCGCATCCCGTGAAGGACTGAGCGGATCGTCGCTTCATATTGGTAACCGCCACGCTCTTTGAACGTATGTTGCTCTTCATCATAAGAGGAGAGGAGGCGTTCGTATGCAGCGGCGTCATTTAGGATTCGTTCGGAGCCCATGTCAGCCTCCATGCGACGGAGCGTCTTCTCTTGCTCGATCAAGTCCGTGAAGACGGTGAGCATCTCATTCCAGATCGTCTCGTCGGATTCTAACCCTGAGTCTTGGGCGAGATAGCCGATCGTGACGTCTTTTGGCTTCATGATGTCCCCGGAGTCATAGTTGTATTCACCAGCGATGACTTTCAAAAGCGTCGACTTCCCGGCCCCGTTACGACCGACAAGGGCGACGCGTTCGCCTTCCTGGATTTCGAGTTTGACGTTTTCTAAAATCGGCTCGACGCCGAAGGATTTGGATAAGTTATTGACTTGCAGTAGGATCAAGTGAAAAAACCCCTTTCTCTCTATTTAGTATACTGTATTTTTCAGCGATTTTAGGTATATTCGTTGAGTGGTCATGTGAATTCGTTTACAATCAAGGTGTATGAAATTCAGATTCGTTTGTAACGTGTCGTAAAAAGGAGGCTCTTTCCGTTGAGTCAAAACGAACCAAAGATTCCACAAGCGACAGCCAAACGGTTGCCACTATACTATCGATTTATTCAAAGCCTGCACGCGTCAGGGAAACAACGTGTCTCTTCAGCAGAACTGAGTGAGGCGGTCAAGGTCGATTCGGCTACGATTCGCCGTGATTTCTCGTACTTCGGTGCGCTCGGTAAAAAGGGATATGGCTATAACGTGCAGTATCTGTTAGACTTTTTCCGAAAGACACTGAATCAAGACGAGATTACGAATGTCGCCTTGGTCGGAGTCGGTCACCTTGGGACGGCATTCGTCAACTATAACTTCCTTAAAAACAATAACACACATATCGTCGTCGGGTTCGACGCAGACGAGACAAAAGTCGGCACGACGATGTCAGGCGTCCCAATTCATCACGTCGATGAGATGGAACAAATCATGAAGCAAAACAAGATCGACGTCGCCATTTTGACGGTACCTTCTGCTTATGCGCAGTCCGTCGCAGACGACTTGGTGCGTTTCGGCATCAAGGGCATCTTGAACTTCACACCGGCACGACTCACTGTACCGGATACGGTTCGCGTCCATCATATCGATTTGTCGATTGAGCTGCAGTCACTCATTTACTTTATGCAACACTATCCAACCGCTGAGGGGGTCCATCAATAATGGAATTACTAGCATCATCACTCGTCGTCGGGATTCCGGGTGGGGCGAGTCTATTCATCATCGCCATCATCGCGCTCATCATCTTCGGACCGAAGAAATTGCCGGAGTTTGGTCGCGCGGCCGGACAAACGCTTCGTGAGTTCAAAAATGCAACGAACGGCATGATGAACGAGCACGAAGAGAACGACAAGAAAGCTATCGAAAAGAAAGAGCAGTAAGCCATGAATCATCAACCTGATCAAGAGCGGGAACTCACCGATCACTTGACAGAGCTGCGGAGACGACTGATGCTATCTGCATTTGTCGTCTTTGCCTTCTTTTTGATGGCTTTGCCGAGTGTCAAATATGTACTCGCGTATTTGCAAAAAGACCTCGTCGAACGCGGGCTCGAACTGAACGCCTTTGGGGTCGCGGACCCGCTCATGATTTACTTGAACTTGGCGCTCATCATCGGCCTGATTGCGGCGAGCCCATTTCTACTGTATCAAGTGTGGGCGTTTGTCGCACCCGGTCTGCATCCGAATGAGCGGAAAGGCACGCTTGCCTATATCCCGATCATCTTCGGACTGTTCTTGATTGGCCTTGCGTTCGCCTACTACTGGTTGTTCCCGCTTGTCCTCGACATCTCGACGGACCTCGGGCAAGACCTCGGACTCGAACAAATCATCGGGGCCAACAATTACTTCACGTTCTTGTTGCAGCTGACAATTCCGTTCGGTCTATTATTCCAATTGCCGGTCGTCATGATGTTCTTGACCCGAATCGGTGTCGTGACCCCGTACTTCTTATCCAAGATTCGAAAGTACGCGTACTTCGCCCTATTCGTGATCGCGGCATTCATCACACCGCCGGATTTGACGTCGCACCTCATGGTGTCGCTGCCACTCTTCTTCCTATATGAAATCAGTTTATCGATTTCACGTATCACCTACAAAGGGGTGCTGCATCGGGAAAAAGAGGCGATGGTGCAAGAACAGATGGATTTAATGAAACAGATGAATGAAAAATAAAACAGGCACTTAGTTCCCGTTGTCACATGGGGGAGCTAGGTGCCTGTTTTGCTTGTGTACTTAAAACGGATTATAGAAACGACTCCCATCATAGAAGGTCACGATAAACGAGAATACTGTCAACGAGAGGGCGATGCCGATGGCGATATAGTCGATGCGGGTCATCGCGCGTTGATTGTACCACGTCCGTTTTTTGTCGGCGCCGAACCCGCGTAAATCCATGGCGTTACTGACCGTCTCAATCCGTTCAAGACTCGTGAAGAGAAGCGGAATCAAGATTTGCAGACTGTGTCGGGCCCGTTTCCAGAGTGGTCCTTGTGTTACAGCGACACCACGGGCTGCTTGTGCGTCCGCGATAGTACGGAAATCTTGCTGAACATCAGGGATGTAACGTAGCGCAAGCGAGACGGCGAATGCGACTTTATATGGCACACCGATTCGATTCAAGGAAGACGCAAATTCGGTCGGATGCGTTGTGACGAGAAACAACACGGCGATCGGGACAATCACACTATATTTTAAAATGAGATTGAACATATAGAACGCTTGCTCTGCTGTGAGGGTGAAGCGCCCAATCCCCTCGAACAATAGATGGCGCGTCCCGTAGATGACGACACCTTGTTCCGGTTCAAACAAATAGACGGCAAGTGCATTCAGTAAGACAAAGATGGCGGTGAAGACAAGAACGAACCGAACTTCTTTGAATCGGATTTGTGATATCGAGAAGAGTCCGATACTGAAAAGACCTAAGACGAGTAGGACGCGCGTGTCATACGTGAACATTGTGGCGGTCGTGAACAAGATGAAGCCAATTAATTTAGTCGTCCCCGTCAAGCGGTGGACGGGAGACGGTTTATCGATATAGCCGAGCATTTCTACTGCCATTGTTTCCGATCCTTTCGTTCTGCTCTGATCACGGCCGACAAGAGCGGTTTGACATCCATATCGAGATGTCGCGCGACTGTGAACAGAGACGTTTGTTTTAAATGGGCATGGTGCAACAAGTTTTCTTGAAGCAAGAGCGACAGCGGGTCACCCGCATAACGAATGCGCCCTCCATGGAGCAGACAGACTTGATCACTGTATTCAAGAACAAGATGCATGTCATGCGTGATGATGAGAAGTGTCATCCCGTCCTGTTTCAAGGCCTCTAAGAAGTCCATGATTTCCGAGTAATGACGATAATCTTGTCCGGCTGTCGGTTCATCCAGAATCAAGACATCAGGTTGGCGAACGAGGATGGAGGCAATCGTCACCCGTTTCTTTTGTCCAAAGCTAAGTGCTTGGATTGGCCAATTACGAAACGGATAGAGACCACAACGACGAAGTGTCTGCTCAAGACGCTCAGACTCCTCTTCATCACTCAATCCGAGCGCCTGCATTCCGTAACGAACTTCTTCATGGACCGTTTGTTTTGAAATCATATGGTTTGGATTTTGGAGGACAAAGCCGACCTTCTTTGCGCGATCGGCAATCGATTGATTTGTGATTTCTTCACCATTCAACCGGATGGTGCCGGAACTGACACGCTTATAACCGCTCAACAATTTGGCGAGCGTCGACTTTCCTGCTCCGTTTTGACCGACGAGTGTCGTCAGTGTCCCTTTTTCGAAAGTGGCATCAATGCGCTCGAGGACAGGTTGATCTTGACGATAGTGGAACTGTACGTGTTCTAATTCGAGCAGTGGTGACGTTGGTTGATGAATGGTCACCGTTTCTTCTTCAAGTTTTGACAAAATCGGTTCGCGTTCGAAACGTGTGACAAACGTTTCGAGATCACTTGGACGATCCTTTGGTTGAACGGCGATGTCAGCCCAGCGCGCAGCACTTACATACAAGGGTTCGCGTAAAAAGGCGTTCATCAAACTATCGTTACTCAAGATGGCATCCGGATGGTCGTCCGCGATGATGGCACCATCGACCATCACGATGATGCGGTCGAAAGGAATAGAGAGCACGTCTTCGATGCGATGTTCGACGACAATCAGTGTACGTCCCGTCTCTCGTTGCAAACGATCTAGCAAGGCCATCGCCTCACTGCCGGCGACCGGGTCAAGATTGGCGAGCGGTTCATCGAATAATAGGACATCTGCTTCTTCAACGAGGACACCTGCCAAGGCGACCCGTTGTCGTTGACCACCTGACAATTCGTTCAAACGGGAATCGATGAGATGATCGACATCGGTCAACTTTGCCACGCGCTCGACGATGTGTGACATTTTCGGTCGTGCGACCCGTTTATTTTCCAGTGCGAACGCAATATCTTCCCCGACTGACAATCCGACAAACTGTGCGTCCGGGTCTTGAAGTACCGTTCCGATATGCTTGGAACGATCGAAGAGTGACAACTCACGTGCATCGGTGCCGTTGACCCGAACGTTGCCTTCCCACGTCCCGGGGTACGAAAATGGGATCAGCCCATTGATACATTGGGCCAGCGTACTTTTTCCAGACCCAGAAGGTCCGACGATGAGAACACGTTCGCCTTCTTGAATCGATAAGTCGATTTGCCGTAGCGTTGGTTCGGATTGGCTACGGTAGGTGAATGAGAAATGAGTGAATTCAATCATGGTTTTCAAGCGTGTGACCTCCATACAAAAGGGCTGAAGTCATGTGTGACATGATGCCAGCCCTTCGTCATTATGCTTCTCGTTTTAAACTTCCCGCCTGGCTTCGTGTTTTTGCGTAAGTGACAAGGAGTAATGTCCCGATGACACCGACTGTCAAAATATTCGAAGTGGCTGCCACAGCACCTTGTACGAACACTTTGTTCGCTGGTTCAGCGTAAATCAAAATATCAAGGACCGGTGCGATGACAATCCATCCGATGGCTTGTACGACAGCTTGAGTGGCATTGAACAAAATGATTTTTTTAGTCGTCAAACCACCTTCCTCAAGACGGATGCGATTGGCGATGAGACCGATTCCGAGACCGACAAAACCTGAAACAATGACCCAACTCCACCAAGGGGATCCGTATAGAATCGCATCTTTCAGCGCGTGACCGATTAAACCAATCAAACCAGCTGTGATAGGCCCGAATAAGACGGCCATGAATGCAAGAAACGCGTAGGCTGTTTCGATTGAGGTGTTCGGTACACCTGTTGGGATAGCGGCAAAGCGACTGAGGATGATGAAAACGGCTGCGCCGATTCCTGTTGCGACGATTTGTTTCGTTGTGAATGAGTTCATGAATTTTTCCTCCTTAAATTTGTTGTAAGCGAACTTTCCAATCATTCCCGATACCGATATCAAAAGCATGAGCAAAGGATCCTTGATTTAGAGCGATAGCGATTTGATCGAGCGAGTTGATATAGACGACGCCTGAACCGACAGGAACATCTGCGAACGAGCGACCAAACGATAAGGTTTGTTCGTAAACTGTACGTTCACGGAACGAAATCGTGATGATAACACGATGACCGATATCGACACCAGCCTGTCGGACGAGTTGAACCGGGATATTCGTCCAGACGTTCCCGAAACGAATATCTAAAATCTCGACTATCCCTTCAACGGCATCTTCATCACGTGTGGCGGGTGTCCGATCGAGTAAGGCGATTTCGTCAAGCGGGATGAGCGGACCGACTTCCTCGAACGTGATGTCATGGCTAGATAATCGAGCACCCGTAAAGGCGAAAATATCACGTCCATGAAACGTATAGGATTCCCCCATGCGCGGTAGCCTGTGCGTTTTGTCATCCAACTCTCGAACTTCTGCAAGAAGCCCTGCTTGCCAAAGATGTGTCAACGTCCCGTTATCGGGAGTGATGACATATTGATTGGCATGCGTTCGTGCGACGACACTCTTTCGGTTCGAACCGACACCTGGGTCCACGACCGAGACAAATACAGTCTGCTCGGTCCAGTAGGGGACGGTTTGAACGAGGCGATAGGAGGCCTCCCAAATATGGAACGGCGGGATGTCATGTGTTAAATCAAAGATACGAATGTTTGGATTAATGCTGTGTGCTACACCGTACATCGCGCTGACTGCTCCATCACTTACTCCAAAATCTGATTGCAAAACCAATGCTTCCGTCATTTCCGTCTCCTCCTTCCGGGCGGACCCCATAAAAAAGACATCTCGCCCTCATTACGCAGGACGTGATGTCTGATCACGTGGTACCACCTTTGTTCATGATCCGATTCGCATCAAATCACCTCAAGGAGTTCGAGACTCCATGGAATGATATCGGTATCCTTCATACCGGTCGATTCTAGTGGCGAGCGAACTCGCGTTCTTCCGACTGCTCCGGGACCATCTTTGAGTGTGAGATTCGCCTCATTTCCAGCAACAGAAGCTCTCTATACAATCTCGTTTACTCGCTCTTCCCATCTATGCATCTTTTATGAGAAATCTGAAAATTTAAATTTATCTTACATCCGACTGTAACCGTGTGCAAGTCTTTTTTTTAATGTGTTTAAATAATCTTCCGGAAAGCCTGTTCAAACTTTAGACACTTTTACGTGAAAAAGTGAGCATAGTCATTGAATCCTATATTGTGAAATAGTACACTAAGGTCAAGAAGTAAATGTGATATTTATCACAATATAAAACGAAACGTACTGTCTAACATAAAAGGAGAGACGACTCATATGAAAATCGCAGTCATTGGATGTACACACGCAGGAACAGCAGCAGTCAAAGGATTACTCGCCAAGCACGACAATCTCGATATCACCGTTTACGAGCGGAACGACAACGTCAGTTTCCTCTCGTGTGGGATTGCGCTCCACGTCGGTGGGGTCGTCCAACGTGCGGAAGAGTTATTCTACTCGTCTCCACGTGAACTTGAAGAACTCGGTGCGACGATGCGCATGAAACATGACGTCTTGTCGATCGACTCCGAAGCGAAAACGGTCCACGCTAAAAATCTTGAGACCGGGGAAGACGTGCATGACACGTATGACCGCTTGATTGTCACGACGGGTTCATGGCCGATCGTCCCAACGCTCCCAGGAATCGAAATGAATGGAATCGAGCTCTGTAAAAACTACGCGCATGCCCAACGCATCATCGAGCGGGCGACAGATGCGACGAAGATTGCCGTCATCGGGGCGGGTTATATCGGGGTCGAACTCGTCGAGGCGTTCGAAGCATACGGAAAACATGTCACATTTATCGATAGTGCCGACCGCATCTTGAACAAATATCTCGATAAGTCGTTCACAGATCCACTAGAAGCGGACATGACCAGTCGCGGAATCGACCTCGAACTCGGTCAGACGGTCGAGGCATTCCGTGGAACGAGCGGAAATGTCACACATGTCGTAACAGACAAAGGTGAATTCGAAGCGGATCTCGTCATTCTCTGTGTCGGATTCCGTCCGAACACGGGACTGTTAGAAGGGCAAGTCGATATGCTCGGGAACGGTGCCATCATCGTCGATGAATATATGCGTACGAGCAACCCAGATATCTTTGCAGCAGGGGACAGCTGTGCCGTCTACTATAACCCGGCGCGTACACACGCCTATATCCCACTTGCGACGAACGCTGTCCGCATGGGAACACTCGTCGCGGAGAACATGATGCAACCACGCGTCCGTTACCAAGGGACACAAGGAACGTCAGGACTTCGACTCTATGACTGGAATATCGCGTCGTCTGGTTTGACGGAAGAAGCGGCAGCACTCTTCGGACTCGAAGTGGAGAGTGTCGTCATCGAGGACGCGTATCGTCCGGAGTTCATGCCGACCGCAGAGAAAGTCGAATTCAAACTCGTCTATGAAAAAGAGACGCATCGCATTGTCGGTGGACAAGTGTTATCGAAAGCAGATTTGACGCAAGCGGTCAACACGCTCTCGCTAGCCATCCAAAACGAGATGACGATCGAAGAGCTCGCCTATGTCGACTTCTTCTTCCAACCACACTACAACAAGCCATGGCACTTCCTGAACAGCGGGGCGCTTGAAGCGATGAAAGACAAAGTGAATGCCTAACAAAAAACGCGGAAGCTCATGGCTTCTGCGTTTTTTATAGATAAAGTGGCGCATCTTTCATGGAATTCGTCAAAATCATATAAAGCAAGAAACTCCCTGGCAGGATCAAAAAGATGAGTCGAACTCCGATTGAAGAAATACCAAAGTATTCAGCAATCCCACCGCATACTCCAGACAGAGAGCGGTCCGTCGCCGACTTTCGAAGTGTACGTTGCATAGAAAAAGCTCCTTATGAGTTGATATGTAAATTTTACCATATGAGTGTATGAAAAAGCGCACCAATTCAATTGGCGCGCTTTTGATTTATTTTAGAATGTCGACGAGTTCATCGAGCACTTGGTTGGCAGACAAGACGCCACCCGACGTGTTCCAGATGTCATCACTGACTTCTGTCACTTCCCCTGCTTTAACAGCATCGAGGTCTTTCCACAACTGGTTCGATTGCCATTCTTCGGCTGTCTTCGACCCGTCGGCCCCACCATACGTGAAGTAGACGACGTGGTCGCCCGCCATCTCTGGGATTCGTTCCATTGCGACTGGTTCAGCGAATTCCGCTTTATCTTGTGACGCTGGACGTTTGATGCCGACATCGTTAAGGATGACGCCGGAGAAGCTGTCATTGAAGTAGATGCGTGACTCACCAGGAAGGAAACGGACGACCGAGAGTTCTTTATTCACGGCGTCTCCGAGTTCTGCTTTCGTATCTTCGACGTGCTGTTCGTAGTCGGCCAACGCTTGATTGCCTTCCTCTTCTAGGTTGAGTGCGTTCGCATAAAGGGTGAAGTTCTCTTGCCAATCACCTTTGAGCGTCTCTGACATGACCGTCGGTGCGATGGCGTTTAACTTGTCATAGATGTTCTCTTGACGAAGTTTCGTTCCGATGATGAGATCGGGTTTCAATTTTGCGATGGCCTCTAGATTGACTTCGCTTTCTGTCCCGACTTCCGTGACGTCTGTCATCTCGGACTCAATGTGCGGGTACCACGGGTCGCCGTTCCATGATTTGACGGCTCCGACTGGTTTGACGCCGAGGGCGAGAAGGGCCTCTGTCCCTTCATTCGTCAAGACGACGACGCGTTCCGGGTTTTCAGGTACGTCCGCTGTCCCCATCGCGTGTTCAATCGAGCGAGTCGCCGTTTCTGAACTTGTATCGTTCTCTGTATCGTCTGACCCGCCGCAAGCAGCGAGGACGACGGTTAAGCAAAGCGTAAGTAACGCGAGCATCCATTTTTTCATTACCATTCTCCTCTATGTAGGTGATTTTCCTACCTGACTATAAATGATAATGATTCTCACTGTCAACCCCTTTTTCTGGAACGTAATATTTGCTATGGTAGGAAAGGAAAGAAGTGAGGACATGAAAAAACCTTGGATCAAATTACTTTTCTTGATCATTTGTTTACCTATCTTAAGTTATATTTCATTGCGCGTTGGAGTGATTGCCGTCAGTCATGAAGATGTGATGACGTTCCAAGCGGACGGTTCATCACAAGCGATGATTGCGTTGGCAGACAATCGTATCCCACGGACGGTCGTCGCGCTACTCGTCGGTAGCGTGCTCGGTCTCGCTGGGCTCATCTTTCAACTCGTGACCCGTAACCCGCTCGCATCTCCTGATATTTTGGCGGTAAACGCAGGGGCGAGTTTGGCCATCGTGCTCGTGACGCTTTTTGGGTTCAGTAGTATCGCCTCGTTCACGACAGCCTCGCTCATCGGAGCGTTTATTGCCGGCGTGATTGTCTATCTGCTAAGTGCGAACGGAGGGAACGTCATGTATATGACGCTTGCCGGGGCATCGCTTGCCGCTTTATTCAGTTCGTTCACCCAGTCGATCATCGCGTATGAGGAAGGCGCGCTCGATGAGGTGCTGTTCTGGTTGACCGGATCGGTCGCTGGACGATCGCTCACGCTTGTCGAGACGTTGTTGCCATGGATGGTGGGGGCGGTCATTCTCGTTCTCTTGCTCAGTAAAGAGTTAGAGACGTTATCGCTCGGAGACCAGGTCGCCCGTTCACTCGGACAAAATGTCGGCATCATCAAGTTCGTCGCCGTGACGCTCGCCGTCGTGCTCTCCGCATTCGGGGTGGCACTTGCCGGACCAATCGCATTTGTTGGTCTGCTCGCTCCCCATTTGGCGAAATATCTGTTCGGGACGGCCTTTTTCGCTCGTCTCGCCGGAAGTGCCCTCATCGGTAGCGTCCTGTTGCTTGCGGCTGATATTCTGGGACGTATCATCCTGTTCCCACGCGAAGTGACCGTTGGGGTCGTACTCGCCGTCATCGGTGGGGCATTCTTCATCTATCTCGTCAGTGTCAGACAAGGAGTCTTCAAATCATGAAAACCTATCGCTTTCGAAAAGGTCCTGTCTCGTTCACGCTCCGAAAGCGTGAAATCGAGTTGGCGCTTCTACTTGTCGTCGGATTGCTCGTGTCGATTTATTTCGGGCTCGCCATCGGTGACACATTCCTCCGTCCCGCCTCACTCGCTGCCTTGTTCATTGGAGCAGGGGATGCATTCGAGCAACTCGTCGTCTTCGAGTTTCGGATGCCACGTGTGTTGATGGCAATCACCGCCGGCGCGAGTCTCGCTGTCAGTGGTCACTTGTTACAACTGACAATCAAAAACGAATTGGCATCCCCGGAGATTTTTGGGATTGTCGGTGGCGCAGGGGTTGCGACGGCCACGTTCTTCACCGTTTTCTCCGATGAGCGAACGAATCAGCTGTCAGTGCCGCTCGCCTATATCCCCATCGCTTCGTTCCTTGGGGCGATTGTTGTCGGGATGTTCCTCTTCTATTTGTTGAAACGTGGAGTCCCACCTGTCCGGCTTGCACTTGTCGGGATTGGGATCAGCATTTTCTCGCAAGGAATCGTTCAGTTCATGATGCTCGCCTCGAACGTCTACCGGAAGAACGATATCCAACAATGGCTCACCGGTACCGTCTACGCCGCGACGTGGAATCAATTGAAGATCATGATTCCGTTCGTCCTTCTCTTTTTACTGGCAGCCTTCTTGATTGAACGTCATGTTCGTCCGCTCCATATCAGTGAAGCGACAGCGACGAGCATCGGCGTACCGGTACGAGGGATTCAGCGTGGGACGTTGTTGCTTTCCTGTTTACTCGCCGGAATCGGTGTCGCCTTTGTCGGTGCAATCGGGTTTGTCGGGTTGATGGCACCTCATATCGCCCGACAAGGATTGAAGCTCCCTTACATCTGGGCGACGCTACTTGTAGGGGCGACGATTGTCGTGTTGGCGGACGTACTCGCTCGGACGATTTTTTATCCGTATGAACTACGAACCGGCGTGATGACGGCTGTCATCGGAGCTCCGTATTTCTTCTATTTACTTCGACGGATGATGAAAGGAAGCATGAGATGAACACATTTGATTTGAACCACGTAACCATCGGATATGAACAGAAGACGGTGCTCGAACAATTATCGTTCTCCATCCCACATGGGAAAATCACCGTCCTTCTCGGCGCGAACGGCTGCGGGAAGTCGACGCTCCTCTCGACGCTTGCGAGACAGCGAGATGCACTAGGCGGGGAGATCGCATTTCGGAACAAACCGCTCGATTCGTATCGAGCGAAAGAGGCGGCTCGACTCATGGCATTCATGCCACAAGTGAACGTGGCACCGGATGGACTGACCGTCGAACAGCTCGTCCGATTCGGGCGTTATCCGTACCAGACGTTCTTCAAACGATATTCGGAAGACGATGAACGGGCCGTCGAGCGGGCACTCGCCTTCACCGATACGGTATCGCTCCGTGACACGCTCGTCAGCAACCTTTCCGGAGGACAAAAGCAACGGGTATGGATCGCGTTGGCACTCGCTCAAGAGTCGGAGACGATTTTGCTCGATGAACCGACGACATACTTGGACATGTCGCACCAAATCGAGATTTTAGATTTGATGTATCGATTGAATCGATTGGAAGGAAAGACGATCATCATGGTACTTCACGACCTTCACTTGGCCTGTCGCTATGCCGATCATGTCATCGCATTAGCTGGCGGTAACGTGTATCGTGAAGGCAGTCCGAACGATGTCGTCGATGAGACGTTTATGAAAGATGTATTCGGTCTCAAAGTCGTGGTGACCGAGGATCCGCTATACGGGACACCGCTCTGTGTACCGTATTCGCACTACGAGTTGAATGAAAAACGACCGACCTGAACCTAGTCTGCGGACTAGGTTTTTTTACGGAAAAGCAGGGAAAAAGAGTAGGGTAAGTGCGCGTCATGTTTTCTACCTAAAGGAGGAATTTTTCATGGCTAAAAAGGAAAAACAACCGTATCACATCGTCACGTTCACGTTCCCAGAAGAATCAATCTCGTATCAGGCGTTCAGTAAGCTGAAAAAGTACCATTCGGATGGGCTCGTCGGTTTTGAACAATTGGTCGTCATCAAGCGTGAAGAGAACGGGGCGTTCTCGTTCGAGGATGCGGCGCAGCTCGCACCGGTCAATAAATCGACGAAAGGTGCGCTCATCGGGATGGCGGTTGGAATCCTCGGAGGTCCGTTCGGTATCCTGTTCGGGACACTCACAGGTGGTCTCATCGGCGGCACGAAAGACGTAAAACATTTACAAGGTATCCAAGACACGTTCAAACGGACGGTCGGTAACATCGAACCGGGTCAGACGGGTGTCATGGCGATCGGGGATGAATTCGACCCATCGATTTTAGACGGGCTTGCAGAAGAGTTCGGAGGGACAGTCACGCGGACAGACGAGGAGCTGTGAGACATGAAACTCGGGATCTTAGGTGCCGGGAAAGTCGGACGTACGCTCGGGGAGCAGTTCGAACGAACAGGCTATGAGGTGTTGTATGGGACACGGACTGAGCGAGAAGGGACATTGACGCTACAAGAGGTCGCCTCGACGAGCGATGTCCTATTGCTCTGTACGCCGTTCGCGGCAGCAGTCGACCTGTTACCGACACTCGACGGACTGGATGGAAAAGTATTGATTGATGTGACGAATCCAATCGCCATCGAATTTAACGAAGTCGAGCGACCGGACGGGGTGTCGGGTGCGGAGTATTTGCAGCGACTCATTCCTGATACGAAAGTTGTGAAGGCGTTCAATCAGACAGGGGTCGAGAATTTAGGCGATCCGAATGGGTCCGTCATGTTCGTCGCAGGTGAAGATGAGGAAGCGGTGCGGCTTGTTGTCGAGCTATCGAACAAAATCGGATTCGATACGCATCCGCTCCACGGGCTGAAGCTTGCTCGTGAGCTCGAAGGGTTGGCGTGGCTGTGGATTCATCATGCGGTGAAAGAGCGAAAATCACGGGACTTCGCATTCTACTTAACAGAACGGTGAAAGACGATCGGGGCAAATGCCTCGATCGTCTTTTTGATTAGAATCCTGTATAGCGATCAGAACGTGTTTGAAGCAGCTTAATCGTCTCGCGCTCAATCTGCTCAACTTCACGTTGTTGCCAACCCGGCATGAGAAATGCATCAACGAGTGCCCAAATGCCTGTGATGAATGCACCGAGACCGAGCGTCAAAACGACGAGTAGGACCATGGCGATTCCTGAACCGATTTTTTTGAAATAGAAACGATGCGCACCAAATGCACCGAGGAAAAACCAAAGCAAGTAGGCGACGAGCAAGCTACGTTTTCGTTTTTCGACTTCGCTGTTCACGAGTAACATTTCTTCTGTCGTCAAATCCATACGCGAATCATACATAGGACTCCAACTCCTTATCCATAATTGTTATAATGAGTTCGCACTCAAGTATATCGGAAAATGGATTTGTTTCCATGATTTCCTAAAAAGAAAAGAGGTTCTTTATGCTTTTTCCGATTTTGACGTTCATCGTCGCCTTCGTACACGTCGTTGGTGGGGCGATTGCCCTTTATCAATATCCACAATATAAGCGCATGGCCATCAGTGCCATCGTGCTCGGGTTCGTCTACGGTGGGTTGACCGTAGCTGTGATTGGATTATGACGAACAGACCACTGCGTTCGCGACTTCAAATGAAGAGCGGTTATCAATTAGGGACATACTTATTTTTAAGTCTCATCATTTTTGATTTACTCTTAGGCGACGTTCCGAGAATCTCGTTTGCGATGTATGCAGTTTTCTTTTACTTTTGGCAACGGGAGCGTGTAGAAAAAGAAGAGAAGGGGTTAGCCGAGAAGATGAAGCGGAAGTCGGATGAGTGGACGATCACATTCGTCGTCTTGCTTTGTTTGGTAGGCTATGTGGTCTCCCTTGGCCTACAATATCCTTCTGTTTCGTTGCTCGAACTGAGCATCTATGGCTTCTCGACAATCTTCTGCATCCGGGCCTTGACCTTGATCTATGCGATGCACCAACAACAGCTCGACTAAAACCCATCCTTCCACTGAGAAAGGATGGGTTTTTGTTTAAGACGCCGCTCGTCGTAGGACGATCTTTTCTTTTACATAAATTCCGCTATAGACGAGGAAACAGCCGAAGCTGACCAACAGCCCGATGTAGACGCTCATCATGAACGGGGTGAGAAGCGACCCAATCAAAATCGTCGAACGTGATAAGAAGTCGGCACCGGCGAATGAGGTCCCGGCAAACGCAGAGTACGCACCACGTCGGTCTTCCGGCATCATGTTCGCCTTCTCAGTATTCAATACGGGCGAGTACAACAATTCGCCGAACGTAGCGATGAGCATGAAACTGAGAAGGAGCATCATCGAGTTCGCGCTCGTGATGACGGCGTACCCGATCGTGTACAACGCGAGTCCGCCGAGTAGCGTGTGCTTGTTTGAGAAACGTGAGGCGAGACGTTGAATGAAGAATGTCAACGCGACGACGATAAGCGTATTTTCGATTTGAATGAGACTCATCATCCGCACCCCATTGATTGTCCATGATTCAATCGAGAGCGGTTCAAATGAATCGGCGAGTCGGACCGCGACATAACTACCCATCGAGAACTCGGCAGCGAGGATACACATCGAGCCGAAGACGACTTTGACGAACGGACGGTCACGCCAGGCGATTTGATAACTTTGGAACACGTCGACGAAGACGAGGCGAAGCTTTTGAGACGTCCACGTCCGTTTCGTGTCCTCGAGGAAGATGGCGTACGCGATCGGCAGCATGCTCGACGTGAACGTCAAAATCCAAAACAGTAACAGTTGGTTGCTGACATAGAGCCAGCCTCCGAGTGCCGTGCCGATCGTGATTGAGAGGTTGATCAACCAGTAATCGAGCGCGTATACGGCTTTTCGGTTCTCAGGCGTTGTCGCGTCGATGATGATGGCACTCATCGCAGGCCGCCCGAGGTTGTTCGTGACCGTGAAAATCGTATAGGCAATCATAAAGACGATCATCTGGTCGAACTGAAGACTGAGCGTCATGACGAGAAACATCGAGGCCGTGAGACTTGCCGTCAACACGAGGAGTCGCTTCCGTGAAAATTTATCGGCGAGGTATCCCCCGATCAACCCGATCACGTATCCGAGACAGACGAGCGAGATCAAGAAGACGCCCGCAATCCATTCGTTGAACGCTTTGACAAAGAGAAGTGCCATGAACGGCATGATAGCGAATGAGACCGAACGGTTAAAAAATGATGTCACGAGTCGAACTTTTATTGGTTTAGGTATATCTTTCCATTTCATCTTGTCACCTTCCATTCTGTACCTGTATGATAAACAAGACAACGGATTTGAAAAATGGACGACATGGGGAAATGATGTCCACTTTTAAAGGGGGGATGTGACGTGGATGCATATTTATTTCGATTGTGGAAAGAGTGTCGGGACGGCGCGTACACGATTTCCGATATGGCGGAAGCCATTCATTTAAGCCCGAAACAGACGAAGCGTCATTTGGCACGGTGGCAAGAAGAAGGGTGGCTCACGTATACGAGTGGACGCGGACGGGGAAATTTGACGCGTCTAGAATGGCTACGACACGTCGAGCGTGATTTGGCCAAACAGCTGCTTGACCGCATGGAGAAAGAGTCGGTCGAGGCAGTGACGAATCAACTGGAGTGGGACTGGTCGCCTGCGCAGGCAGGTCGGTTCATGCGCCAGCTCGAGAAGAAGTTCGGTTACGTCCAGACGTCGAGCGATGCGCTCATCATCCCGCGCCGTCGTCACTTTTTGACGACACATCCGCTCGAGGCGGCTGACATCCACAGTGCCCACCTCGTCCAGAACGTATTCAATCGTCTGTTCATGATTGACGCGTCCGGGGAGGTCACGGGGGAACTTGCGCATCACTATGAATGGCAGGGAAGTACACTCGTCTTGTTTCTTCGGAAAGGGGTCCGATTCCATGACGGGTCGCTCATGACGAGTAAAGATGTGACGAAGAGTCTGCGCATGCTCGTTCAATCGGATGCGTATCGCTATATGTACCGGCACGTCCGGCATATCGCATCGAATGGCACGTATCGCGTCGATGTCACGCTCGACCGGCGCCGAAATTCCTACATCCCGAAACTGTCGATGATTCATACGAGTATCGCCAAAGGAAGTGTCGGGACGGGACCTTTTCAATTGGATCGCCATGACAAGGAGAAGACGGTTCTTCTCGCCTTCGAGAATTATTTTGGGGTGCGGGCGCTCCTGGACCGGGTCGAGTTCATCAAAGTGCCGGACGGATATGATCCGACGTATCGCATCTCATCAAGGGATTCCAAAGAAACCGGACACATCTCGACACCGTCCGGGTTCGGGCTTGTCATCTTGAACAGTCACCCGAATAGTGTGTTCGCCAATGAAGAAGCGAGACATTACATGCATCGATTGATTGCGGAGATTCGACCGGAAATCGGAACACGGAATGAACGGAGAACGCCGAACGACCGAGGGTTTCTCGGTTCGCTGAGCGAGACGTATCGCATTCCAAAAGGAACACCCGTCACGTTCGACCGACCGATTCGAATCAAACAGACGGACTTCACGAACGATACGACCGACTGGATTGCCGAGATGTTGACGCGTCACGGCATTGCTTATGAGTTCGTGCCCATCAGCTTTAAAGATTCGATTCATGACAAGACGTATTATGAATACGTCGATTTGGTCGTTCACGGAGAAGTGTTCGAGCGGAACATCACGCTCGGGTTTGAACAGTTCATGACGAACGAGTACTCGCCTCCGCATAAAGTGTTCCCTTATATAGAGGGGATGACCGAGCGAGTTGGGCAATATGATGACCTGCCGTTTGAGGACTGGTTGCCGCTACACCGGGAGATCGAACGCGAGTTGAAAGAAAAGTCGTATTTCATCCCGCTCTATAACGAGGAGAGGACCATTCCGTTCCCGGTAGAGCTGAAGGACGTCTGTGTCGACTTGTTCGGTTATTTTGATTTTGCGAAACTATGGATTCCATCATAAGGAGAGATATTGTGCGTAAGAAGTTACTAATTGGGTTTATGATTTTTTTTGTAGGACTGTTTTTGTTTGCGCTATGGGATGGTGAATTCGTCGCCTTGTCACTCACGGGGCTAGGGTTCACCATCTATGGCTATCGACACGAAGAAATTGAAAAGCTTGAGGAAAAGGTGAGCAAAAGAATCATGAGACAAGTCGATGCGACACTCATGAACATCACGATTTACGGTTTGCTGGTCATTGGCGTGGTCATTAATTTCTTCTTAGATAAACCACAACTCTCATTGATTGATACCATTTATGTTGCATTAGGTGTATTGTTCGGTCTGCGCGGACTTCTCATTCGAAGTGTCTATCAAGAAGAGATACAGGATCAATCGAAAGTTACAATCATAAGAAAAACCCCGAGCTCATAAGACTCGGGGTTTCATTATGCGGATTTGTCCGTGCCTTCTTTTTTGACTTTTCGGGCGAGTGCCAAGATTTGATACACTTTGAAAAAGTCGTAAGCGGCGACGGCGATGATGAAGTACGTCCAGAAGCTGAAGCCGTACTCTTGTACCGAGAAGTACGCGAGGACGGTGAACAACACACCGAACGATAGACTGAAGAGCATCATCACTTTTAATTGTCGCGGCATAACTGCCACCTCATTTCTACATTAAAAATAGTACGAGCATCACGAGCGCGTTGTTAAACGCGTGGATGGCGATCGGAACGATCAATCGTCTTGTCTTCGCATACGCGTAAGAGAACGCGAAACTCATCGCGATATACACGAGGAATCGATTATCTTGGTGGATGAGTGCGAATAAAATCGAACTGACACCAAAGGCAATCCAGAAACCGAAGCGCGCGTTCAAGTTCCCGAACAAAATATGACGGAAAAGAATCTCTTCGATGATTGGTCCAAGCAAGACGACCGGCAAAATCATAAGTGGAATGACTTCCACCATCTCGGCAATATTTTGTGTGTTCATCGACTCGACAAGGTCGCCAGTAATGGCCGTCTCAATCAAGTTCGCCACGATGACGAGCCCGTATTGCATCAAAATCCCGAGCCCAATCCATTTGACCGTGTCGTTCAAGTTCGACTGGATGCCTTGGGCTTTGTATTGTTTCAAGTCTGGCCAGATGAGCAAGATTGACAGAACAATCGTTACACCGAATCCGATGGCGAGCCAGAGCCCGACGAACGTTTCCGTCAACCATTCCGGCCGTACTTCACTAATGACGAGCGGGAACAGTTGGACGAACGCATATAGTAAAATCGGGGTGAGGTGCCGGAGACGAATGTTAGGCGCCATCGAAAAACGGGTATTTATCGATTGGTTTGAGTTTAGTGTAGCCAATTCAACACGTCCTTAATCATAAGAGTGAACCTACCTTTTTCTCATTGTAACAAATAAGTTCTCTTGACCGCGAGTAAGAGCATTTTTTAATGTATCCCACTTGATTTTTTTATCTACACATACTACACTAATCAGTGTTAGCACTCCTTTTAACTGAGTGCTAAAACCTTACGATACACATTACATCATTCATATTCGGAGGAGGGTTTTTCCATGTTAAAACCACTAGGCGATCGTGTCATCATCGAAGTCGTGGAGAAAGAAGAAAAGACGATCGGGGGCATCGTGCTTCCTGATACGGCGAAAGAAAAGCCGCAACAAGGGAAAGTCGTCGCAGTCGGAACAGGCCGCGTGACGGACGAAGGCAAGCGCATCGATCTCGACGTGAAAGAAAATGATTTGGTCATCTACTCGAAGTACGCAGGTACCGAAGTGAAGCATGATGGAAAAGAGTACTTAATCGTTCGCGAGAGCGATATTCTCGCAATCGTAGGCTAAGCACCATTATTCAAAAACTTTTTTAGGGGGAAATGAACGATGGCAAAAGATATTAAATTCTCAGAAGATGCACGTCACGCGATGCTTCGCGGCGTCGACGCACTCGCTGACGCAGTCAAAGTAACGATTGGACCAAAAGGACGCAACGTTGTCCTCGAGAAGAAATTCGGTTCACCACTCATCACAAACGATGGTGTGACAATCGCGAAAGAAATCGAACTCGAAGACCGCTTCGAAAACATGGGCGCGAAACTCGTTGCGGAAGTCGCGTCGAAGACGAACGAAGTCGCAGGGGACGGTACGACAACAGCGACAGTCCTCGCACAAGCGATGATTCGTGAAGGACTCAAGAACGTCACGGCGGGCGCGAACCCGATGATCCTTCGTAAAGGAATCGACAAAGCGGTCACACGTGCGCTTGAAGAGTTGAAAGCCATCTCGAAACCAATCGAGTCAAAAGAAGCGATCGCACAAGTTGCGGCCATCTCGGCAGCGGACGAAGAAGTTGGCGAATTGATCGCAGAAGCGATGGAGCGCGTCGGTAACGATGGTGTCATCACAATCGAAGAATCACGCGGCTTCACGACTGAGCTCGACGTTGTCGAAGGGATGCAGTTCGACCGTGGATACTTGTCACCATACATGATCTCAGACTCTGACAAGATGGAAGCGTCACTCGACAATCCGTACATCTTGATCACAGACAAGAAGATCTCAAACATTCAAGAAATCATCCCAGTGCTCGAGCAAGTCGTGCAACAAGGGAAGCCGATCTTGATCGTCGCAGAAGATATCGAAGGCGATGCCCTCGCGACACTCGTCTTGAACAAACTCCGTGGTACGTTCAACGCGGTAGCGGTCAAAGCACCAGGATTCGGTGACCGTCGTAAAGCGATGCTTGAAGACCTCGCGACACTCACAGGTGGTCAAGTTATCACAGAAGACCTCGGTCTCGACCTCAAATCGGCATCACTCGATATGCTCGGTCGCGCATCGAAAGTCGTCGTCACAAAAGACACAACGACTGTCGTCGAAGGTGCAGGGAACGAAGAAACAATCAAAGCACGCGTTCAAACGATTCGTAACCAAATCGAAGAGACAACGTCTGATTTCGACCGTGAAAAACTCCAAGAGCGTCTCGCGAAACTCGCAGGTGGCGTAGCCGTCGTCAAAGTCGGTGCAGCTACGGAGACTGAGCTTAAAGAGCGTAAACTCCGCATCGAAGACGCACTCAACGCGACACGTGCAGCAGTCGAAGAAGGAATCGTGGCGGGTGGTGGTACATCACTCATCAACGTCATCCCAGCCGTTCGTGCGTTGCTTTCAGAAGTGACAGCGGATGAAGCGACTGGTGTCAAACTCGTCCTTCGTGCACTCGAAGCACCGGTCCGTCAAATCGCGGAAAACGCGGGTGAAGAAGGTTCGGTCATCGTCGAGAAACTCAAGAACGAGTCAGTCGGTGTCGGCTACAACGCGGCAACTGGCGAATATGTCGACATGATCGCACATGGTATCGTCGACCCAGCGAAAGTGACGCGTTCAGCACTCCAAAACGCAGCATCTGTCTCAGCGATGTTCCTCACAACAGAGGCCGTCATCGCAGACAAGCCAGAAAAAGACGCTCCTGCAATGCCTGACATGGGCGGCATGGGTGGAATGGGCGGTATGATGTAAGTCATGCGCCTTCACAGGAACCATTCATCAGCGAAAGCTGGTGGGTGGTTTTTTTGTTGTCAGTGATGATTCAAAATGATTAAAGTCAGTTAACTACTCTTCTCTGTCAATTATATTTTTAAAACACTCTATATGTTATATAATGGAATTAATAAAATTTAAAAGTAATATAATGTATTTTGTTAATTCGTTTTAACTAGGGAGGAATTGATTTTGCAGGAAGCGATGTATGAGGGAAAGAACGTAAATTTATCAGTTTTATTAGATGAAAAGCGAGAAATTCGTGAACTGAAAAAAAGTTCGGATAAAGGGGCGTTTAGCTGCCCGTATTGTAATGAAACGCTTATCATAAGGGCCGGGAGTGATCGGGTTCACCACTTCTCTCACAAGCAATCAAAGTCATGTGAACTTTCTATTGAAAGTGACAAGTACCAGGATCAGATTAAAAGAGAGTCAAAACAGCATTCGGTTATAAAGAACTTTATTCATGATGAACTGAAAGCTCAACAAAAAATAAATAAGGAACTCGAAGTTGAATACGGTTTTGTTGCAAAAGCGACTGAAAAGTGGCGTTACTATCCTGATATTATCGTAAAAAATGTGGATAAAGAAATTGCGATTACGGTGCTTACCAATGTGACACAAAATCGAGATGAAAAATTGGCTAATCAAATTATTAAACGGAATACATACTTCAAAGAAAAGGGACTTATCCCGATTTGGTTCGTTGAAAATACAGAACAGTCGATTGATTTAGGTCGTCATGTAATCCACCTTTGGGAAGCTGAGTTAAATCTGGCGATGAAAACTCCTGAAGATTTAATGTGGGAAACATTATTGAATGAAACAGCGCGTGATCAATCCTTATTCGAACTATTTGATTATCATCATCAAAATACTCCGGATTCTTATAAGGTTCGAAGCCTTTACTATATCCAATCTAGAGAAGATAGTATCCAATTCTCTGTTCGACGCTTTGTTGAAGATGAGCAAAAAAGTCCATTCCGAGCATTTGCGTTAAACGGAGGATATGAAATCAGTCTATCTACTGCCTTGTTGACTACTCAAACATTACAACTAAGCGATCCTAAAATCGAAATGCAGCTAAGAGATTCCTTTCTACAAGAATTGAAGCAGAAGAAAAATGAATATATAGCGAAACAAAAAGAAATCGCAGACGCAAATAGAGCTGAATTACTAAACAAGCGTTACGATTCATCAAAACTCCAAGTAAGCTCAAAGAATTTGCTAACAAAAAGTCATTTTCGAACGGCAATTTTGGAATATATCAAAACTGGTAGGTTAAGATTGATTAATGCTGACGATGTAGCAGAGTATCTAGTGCTCAACGGTGCTTCAAATAAGTCTTACAATACAGGACGCTACAAAATTTACTCCGATGTCTGTGTTTGTCTTGATCAATTAGCCGAAGAGAATGTAATTGAACTTTCGTCAACAGGCGGGCAACGAGATAGAACGTATGCTGTAAAAACTATATAAAATCATTAAAATGCCTAAAAAGAGCAAAGTATCGAGTAGAATCCAGAATGGCACTTTTGATAACAGGTTGTATGCGTTCGAAGGTATTAAATGAAAATTCAAGTCACCTATACATCTCCATGTTGAAATGTATAGGTGACGTATTGTTTAAAACATTATTGGGCTTGTTTTCCTTCGAAAAGTCGTTGTAGAAAAAAGTTTTCCTTCTCTGAGCGAAGACCTTGAAGATACTCCAAATAGTCAATTTTTTGAATCGAACCGATGGAACGCTTTTTTGTTCCTGGCATTTCAGTGATGACTTCCATCACGTCGACCGTGGTCGAACCGCTAGGCATTACTAGATATCTTGCTACACTAATTTCTTTTCCTTTCCCTACATGTCCATAGCGCACAACTGCTTTCCAATAGGACCACTCTGTAATCGCCTCATTAGTATTCATAACATCTCATCCCTTCTTCTAATGTTCATTGAATTGAAAGTAAATATTCAACTACGTTATTAAGTTGATTTTAGAAAACGAACGAGAATAAGGCATGTAATAAAATTGACTAAGGTTAATATTTTATGAGGTGTAGTCAAAAGCGCAAAGACGAAAAATCAAGCAGTGGCCTCGTGTAGTATAAAGTTACGACGAAACTATATTAATACATGATTTAATTTCTAACAGAGAAGGAGAGTTTGAAATGGCAACACCGATTACAATTTTTAAAAATAATCAGAGACTAAGGGAAGAGTCGAATATTCAATTAGCAGCAACTTTCTTCTCAGACCTTTTAAATTTAAATAAGTCGAAATGCTTTAACGCGATTGAGAGAGGCTATACATATAACATTCCATTTTTTGACCAAGAGGATGAGTATCGATTTATTGCTCCAAAGGATATTGCATTAAAGAGAAGGATTGAATTAGAAGAGAGAGACCATCATAATGCCCGTCGGATTTGGCTCATCCCAGCAAATCCGAATGAATATGACTTAGAGAGTGCTTTTGGTCGATATGATTTTTTACATTGGAGACGGTCCTTCAACTATGAAAATGGGGACATCCTATTTATCTATCTGTCTGGCTATATTCAGAAAGTACGTTATAAAGTTGAAGTAATTGAAGGGGTTGTGCGCTCTTCAGATGTGAATTACGATCTTACATTTCGGAAAAGTGAAGATCAATTTGAGGATTCTAAAGAATTGGACTGGTCTCGCATTCGTTTGATAGACGAAGTAGACACTGACCTATTGTCATTAGAATATTTGCGAGAATATGGGTTGAAAGGAAATATTCAAGGGTCGATGAAGTTGATGGGAGAATTGAAAGACTACATCACTTCGTTTTTCGACAAGGATTTAACAGCTGAGTATTATGCAGACGAAGTAGCAGAGTCATTAGAAGAAGGAAAACGAAAAGTCGTTACAGTTAATACGTATGAACGTAATCCGCTCGCACGTAAAAGATGCATGGAGTACTACGGGGTGAGCTGTCAGGTTTGCCAAATCAACTTTGAAAAAATATATGGTGAAGTCGGTAGAGATTTTATTCACGTCCATCACATTAAACCACTTCATGAGATTGGACAGAATTATGTGGTGGATCCAATAACTGACTTAAGACCGGTTTGTCCAAATTGCCATGCGATGCTACATCGAAAAGAAGGTGGCGAGTACTTAACGATTGAACAGTTGAAAAATAGAATAAAATCTAACCCTGGAGGAAATCATGATTATTTATAACGAACCCAAGTACATGTTTGTAGAGCACATCTTAGAAAAAGAAATTAGTTATATCCTTAGTAAAAACATCGAAGAAAAAATGAATCGGCGCGTTAGTGCTTCCGAGATGATTTCATGGGAAAACTCACTTTCAGAGATGATGCGGGTCATTCGAGGAGAATCGATACCTGATGACGTAAATATTCTTCTTGAGTTTAATTTACCATCAACTCAAAAACGAATTGATTTCATTATTGCGGGGAAAGATAAGGATGGTCAAAAGAATGCAATTATTATCGAACTAAAGCAATGGACGAAAGCTGATCTCGCTGACGGAGATGGTATCGTCCAAACCGCATTTTACGGAAGAACCCAATCGACAGTTCATCCTTCTTATCAAGCCTTATCGTACCGCCGATACTTGGAAAATTATCTTGAATCGGTAGATCCAATCGAGTCTGATATAACACTTGATTCATGCGCTTATTTACATAATTATATTCGATCAAGGAAACATGAAAATGAACCTTTATTGAATGATCGATACAGCCATTATTACAAGGAAGCACCGATTTATTTCAAAATGGACGACCTTCATTTAGCGGATTATGTAACGAAACGAGTCGGTGCCGGTCAAGGGTCAGAAATCGCTTCAGAAATTGAGACAGGAAAATTGAGACCTTCCAAAAAATTGGTAGAAACATTAAATCTAATGTTTGAGGGGAACGAAGAGTTCATTTTGTTAGATGAACAGAAAGTTGCCTATGAACAGATTTTAACGATTTATACTGAGCATGTGTTACATAGGGACGAGAAGCATGTTGTATTAATTAAAGGTGGACCGGGGACTGGGAAATCCGTAATCGGTTTGAATGCTCTAAAGGCACTCATGAATGAGCAGGCATTAGTCGAGTATATTACGCCGAATGCAGCTTTCCGAGAAGTCTTACGAAAAAAGCTGGCAAGACAAAAGAGCATGATTGAAATTCGAGATATGTTTAAAGGTTCCGGTTCTTACGTAGATACTCAAATGAATAAAATTGACGTATTAGTTTGTGATGAGGCGCACCGATTAAAAAATCATGGACATATGCAACGAAAAATTGAAGGAGAGAATCAAGCGACTCAAATTATTCGGAGTGCGAAAATGAGTGTTTTCTTTATTGATGATGAGCAAATGATTTCGAAGAAAGATATTGGGTCCTATTCATTGATTAAAGAGGAAGCCAATAAGCAAAATGCTATTATTCACGAATTAACATTGGATTCTCAATTTCGATGTGGTGGATCAGGTAACTATATTGAATGGATAAATAGATTTTTTAATAATGAAGAGGAAATTGAATTAGACGGATCATATGACATTCAAGTATTAGACTCACCACAGCAATTGATTGACGAAGTTGTGTCAAAACGTGACGGTCGCGTTACGGCTGGGTATGCATGGAGTTGGACGAAAGAACGATTAAACGGACAGCTTGTTGCAGATGTACAGATTCCTGAGCATGATTTCGCAATGCCTTGGAATGATTCAAAACGTTTAGACTGGGCTATTCATCAAGATGGACGTGAACAGATTGGATGCATCCATACAGTACAAGGCTTAGAAATGACTTATGCAGGTGTAATCATCGGTCCTGATTTAGGTTATGATCCACAATCAAGACAATTGATTGTACGGCGGGAAGAATTCAAAGATAGTGGGGCTAGACCGGCAAAACCGAAGAAGAATGAAGTGGACGCTCTTGAGCGTCTCGTGAAAAATACGTATCGCACATTAATGACTCGGGGGATGAAGGGGTGTTATGTGTATTGTTGTAATCCTGAACTTCAAAAGTATTTTAAGCAGCGGATAGCTTTTACGAGTAATGAATATGAAAATGTAACTAGAGAAGTTTGACTCTAGTTACATTTTTCTTTCGGTTAAAAAGTTAGAATGAGCAATCAAGTAGACGTGGACAGGTTTTGATAATGACTCAAACGTCTCACTATCAATATTAGTGTCTCTAGAAAGCAACACAATATATCTTCCATCACCATTTGGATACTCTGAGTAGTAATCCACAATATCTAAGGGATGGAATACATGTTTTATCTGACGACCATTTTTAAATTCAAAAGGAAAATTTATTTCGTTTGTAAATGAAAACGGAATCATTAATTTGTTGGCATTAAACATGAAGGAAGATCTCATTTCAATTAAAAGGACAAATTGAGCAAGCTACGTTCAGTCGATGAACTTGCTAAAACGTATTGCTTTATTTCAAGCAGAAGTACTATCTATGAAACGAAGGGTTATTTTTTTACAGGCAGCAAATGAAGGACAAAAACTAGAGACACTATTAATTACTGAATCAAAGAAGTCAAATCAATCATTATTAAGGATTGTGACACATTAGGATTTAGCAAATTTGAATAGTTGTGTTTTTAATAAACTATATATTGTGTTCGATTATATAATTTTATTTATTTTGAAACTATATATAGGATATCCGCTTTATTTTTTCTGGATATGGTGGTACGTTAATAACACGAACGAATGATCTGTTTTTATAGAAGGCGGTGATAGATTGAAATGTATCACGGTAAAAATTAATCGTGAGATAAAAAAGCAATAAAAAAAGTCAAGTGAGTTTGGCAGAACTCGCTTGACTAGTTATAAAAAGACTTAATTGATTTTATCAAATAAACTTTGAAATATAAACAGATGGTTCGTTCTTAATCTATTGTCAAAGGAGATTTTAATCAATGAGTAAAGGAAAAAATCAACATGTAACTCCACATAAGGATGGGGGATATCAAGTGAAGGGTGCTGGAAATCAAAAAGCAACAAAGACGTTTGATACACAGCGAGAAGCGATTAACTTTGGAAGAACTATTGCTAGGAACCAACAGTCTGAGCTCTTCATTCATAACAACCAAGGAAAAATCCGTGAAAAAAACACTTACGGATCTGATCCATATCCACCGAAAGGCTAAAAATAGTTGAACTTGAGTGGTGTGTCTCACGGCACACCATTCTCTATACAGTAAAGGAATTTTATCATGGGAGGACTTTATGAAAACAAGTGAGTATATTTTACGGAACTTTCGCCGCGGAGAGTTGATTATTTTATATTACAGCGACGTGCTGAAACTATTTCCACATTTTGAATATAACGTTCAAGAATCGATTAAAAAATACAATTTACTTGAAAGTGAGAATACGTCAACATCGCCTTCCTATACATGTGCAATCCCTTCTAATTTAGAAAAGTCTTTTGGACAACTATATAATGATGCACTTACTGAATTTAAGTTTGATATTCCAATCCCATTGAATTCTAATGAAGAATTGAAGTGCCATTTATGCAATACGAAATTAAAGAGACAGAAAGTAAAGATGACAAAACGGAAAAGTGATAAATTTTTCTTCATTGGAGTAGATTGTGCCAAGCAGTACGCGAATGAAGAGTATCGAAAGTCAATTGATGCAGAATATCGATTACTCCGAGAAGTGGAACTCAGTGATATTCTGTCTAATATTCATCCACAAGTAAAATTAGCAGAACAAGAATACACGTCATCCGTATATCAAATGCCTACACTACTTCAAAATCAATTAAGAGAGTTACAAATTGCCGTCTCAAGGAGAACTGAAAAACTTAAATCCAGAAAGCAACCCATCCAGCGAGAAGAAGCAGCGATAAAAGTAATTCGGAATCATTTGACTCAAATGCTAATGATTTATAAAGAGTTTAATAAGCATGAATTACAGAAACCTCGTTATAACTCATACAAAATTACCAAATTAATGTACATAGAAATGAATAAAAAAGATTTTTTTATCGATAGAATGCTCGATCATCCTATCGCCATGGGATACTTACCGATTGGACATTGGCATCAATTGAATGAACCTGAATTTTCTCAAGATGTCGTAAATCAGTTGATGCAGCCACAATTTTTAAAGCACTATGAGTTCCAATACAATTTAAATAAACGTTTGTATAATCTAATACCTAAGAGTAATCAGGCGAAAAAATACGGAGAAGTGGTTATTACCCACCCCGCTTTTATAAATTTGCTTTTAAAGGGAAAGAAAACGCCATTAATCTTTAGTGACATTTTAGTCGCTTCTCAGTTCAATAAATTAAATGGAATCATAAATTTTCTCAATGGACTTCAGCCGATTATCAGTTCGAAGAAATACAAATTATTATTCTATTCCAAACGAGATCACGAGTTTTATCTTAGTAATAGTGCGTCAAGTGCATACTATAAAATTAAATGGTCTCCTCAAGTTGAACGTCATCTGAAGAAAATATGGACGAGCCCTTCTGAAAGCGATTTAGATAGTATTCTGCCAGCAAAAATGCGGAATCAGCAGTGGCTAACAACAATGGATTTATTATTAGAATCAGAGCGAAAAGAAGAAAACCAGTTAATTCGTTTTAGCAGAATCGAAAAGCAAAATTAATTATGTCTCAGGTAGTACACTTCTCATTTGAACCCTATTCGTTATTTTATCTACCTAATATTAGGGAATCCGTTATAGTGGATGCAAGAATTGAACAATGGGGAAGGATGAGGGAAAGATGAACCAATATTATTTAACAGAATGGCGAGCGTTAACGAAAGCAACGGAAGTGACACTCCATCTCTATACCGTACCGCTCAAAGATCCATCATCACGAAATACGCAGGGTGGGAAGTTGATTTTTCACTTGAATAAATTGAACAATTTTCAACCGATGGTGTTTTCGATCAGTACATTGCTTCATTTGAGGAAATCAAACAATGGGGAGACGAGACGTTTCTTCAATATGAGGCGCGTCCGATCAGTCCATCACGGAATGTCGAGCGAACATTACTTGAACGTCTGTTGAAAAAACAGTTGGAGCGATTGGCTCATCCAAATTACATGATGAACCGTGGAAAGTTCCGCTCGAAACAGGCGCATCCAAAGTCTACAAGTGGGCTGCTCATTTATCCGGCATTAGATCTCAATGTGAATGTATCTGAGACGGCTGAAATTGTATTCGGATTCGATTTGACTCATCAATTTGAATACCGTGAAAACTTATTGCAGCAGATTAAGCGTGATCCGAAATCCGTATCTGCAGGGATGCGCGTCATCGATTCGACTCACCCGAAATCGTATGAGTACGAATTTGTAGAGGTCGCACCATACCGAGCAAATGAAGTGAGCCCGATTATGAGGTGTTCGATCATTGATTATTTCGCAAAGAAAGATCCGAAACGAGTCATAGAACCAGACGCTCTCGTCGTACACGTCAAAGATCGAAACAATCAGATCCTTATCTACTTACCTGAGCAACTGAAACAGAGTTGTTCCTTTGAGACGATTCCAGCTAGACATCTCGGTGCAGTCAGCCGCATCATCAAATTGTCACCTGACGCACGCATGTCGAAACTTATGCCGGAAGCGCTCGCGTTAATTGGTCGTCTCCCAATGCTTCAGTTTGAGCGACAAGATGTACGAGCAGCTCGTCTTGGTTACTCAATTCAAACGTTGCCTTCGCCACGTCTCCGATTCGGTAAAGGGAGGACCACGAGTTATGCAAAAACTGGCTTAAAGCAAGGTGGTGTATATGAAACAGGAGAGGCGACCGTCAGTTTCTTTGTCGACCCGAAATTACGAGATCATCAAAAACTGCAAGTCCTAGAGTTTATCAATAAACTAAAAACTACCTCTGAGCGCTTTGGGGTGACCCTCAATGTCTCGCATAAACCAAAAGGATTGAGCCAGAAACTACCTTCTGATTTGTTGCAGACAGAAGATATTCTATACCAACTAAAGAATATCCCTCAACATTTTGAAGGTGTCGTCGTTGTCATTGCCGAGGAAGCATCGCTCCAACATTCATATCAAGCCATCAAAAGGCAATTTGGCGGGAAGCAGGATGTGGTGACGCAATGCGTCGAGTTACATGACCGTGTATTGAATTCTGAGGACACGCTATACAACATTCTACTGGGGATTTACGTGAAGGCAGGTCTACAACCCTGGATTCTTGGTGAGCCACTCCATTCGGATTGTTTTGTCGGATTAGACGTAAGTCATGAGAATGGTAAACATGCAGCAGGCATCATTCAAATCATTGGGAAAGACGGGGCGATGATTAAGCAGAAAGCACTCTCGACAAGTGAAGCGGGGGAGAAAATCAGTTCTGAGACGATGAGAGAGATTGTCTATGATACATTACATGCATTTGAAGAACAGTACGGACATGCCCCTAAGCATATCACGTTCCATCGAGATGGATTTGGGCGTGAAGATTTGACTCTTATTGATTCAATTCTATCTCCGCGTGAAATTCAATTCGACTACGTGGAAATTTTGAAGAATATCAATCGACGGATGGCGATTCATGAAGATGAGTGGAAAACTTCACAGGGACTCAGTTATACCAAAGAGCGCATGGGCTATCTCCTCTCGACGAATCCTCATGCGCGTGTCGGGATGGCAAAACCACTCAAAGTCGTACAACAAACAACGACCTTGCCGTTTGAAGCCATTTTGACAGATGTCTATCGCTTATCGTTCATGCACGTCCACTCGCTATTGAAAACAAGACTGCCAATCACAACGCATTATGCAGATTTAAGTTCGACGTTCCATAACCGTGGCTTGCTCAATGCGAATACAGAACATGAAGAGGCATTGCCGTTTGTATAACATGTAAAGTTGAAAGTTGTCATATCGTTATTATCAGTATTCCTGTTTGTCGAATATTGGGTATCATATCATTGAACTGAGATTACACTAGGAGGTAGAGTGATGAATGAAAAAGGAGAAATTGTTCAATCTGCAAAACAGCTTATAGGAGATGAACATGAGATGAATGACATCCCTTTTCAACAATACGAAATGATATTGAAGCATACTCCAGACGTCATAAATGCCGTTAGCAACATGGGGGGAGTCGGCTCAAAATCGCAAGATAAAGTGTACAATACGATTGATAGAGCGATTGATGTCTTTTCCGAGCAACTTAAAGAAGACAACCTATCGGATGAAAATAGAGACAAACTCAATGATCGTATTGAACGCATGGTAGATAAGTCATTTCAAAAAGATTCGGAGTTTAAGAAATGGATGGGAGCATCGATTGTAGCAGGAGTCAGTGGTGCCGCATTAGCATTAGCAAAAAATCCAGAAGTGAGAAAAACACTTACTAATTTGCTGACGAAAAAAGATTGAGTGTCGTAAGTCTGGTTGGTGTACGAAGTATTTAAACGTAGTAGGAGCGACGAGGTGATTCGTCGCTCCTTATTTGTTCAATCCGTCTGTTTCCGGTTATACATCACGACGCTACCGACGAATGCAGCAAGCGCCCAAGCTGTGAGCAAACCGAGTTCTAGCCCGACGGCACCGAAGTTCGCACCGTCTTCCACTTGATGAGCCACATCAATCAAGAGCACGTTCGGTAAATACTCGAGCACTCCGATGATGGCAAAACGGTCCTCTAGTGGCAACAACATCGGTGAGAACGAGAAGAAAAAGAACGGTAACATGACAATCAATGAAGCTTCCATGACTGTCTTCGTCATCAAGCCGAACATCGTGCCGATCCCGATATAAAAGAATGTCGAGACGATGAGCGCGAGGGCGATCACAGCCAGATTTTTTGGAGCGTAATCCATCAAAAATGACGAGGCTACGATTAGGATCATCGTCGTCACGAACGTGAGGGCACTCTTTCCGAGCAAGATGTCGAGCGTACTCGCCGGGGACAACATGAGCCCGCGAAGCGTGTTCTTCTCCTTCTCTTCGGCAATCAACGCACATTGTACGAAGATGGCCACGAGGCTAAACGTGATGTTGATGACGAAGTACGTGATATCGACGCCGCCGTCACCGATTCGCGAATAGAAGACAGCGAAGAAGAGCGGCATAATCAAGGTCGACGAGACGAATAAGTTTCGAGACAAATCTTTATAGTCTTTTTGGAAAATAGCGAGTGCGCGTTTCATTGAAAAAGTCATGATAATTTCCTCCCTGTCACTTCGATAAAGATGTCGCCGAGTGTCGGCTCATTGGAATGGATTGACGCGATATTTTTAGCACGCATCTGTTTATGGAGCCATTCCGCGCCTTCGTCGGTTTGCGTCACTTCATGCATTTGGCCGTTGTTCAATTCGACCCGCATCGATCCCGTCGCATATTTCCTGCGCAATACGTTTGGGGCATCTAGTAGTTGAATCGATCCTTGATGTAAGAAAGCGACACGGTCACACAGCTCTTCGGCTTCTTGCATGTCGTGTGTCGTCAGAAAGATGGTCGTTCCGTTTGCCTTCAACCGTTCAATCCCTTTATAGATATGTCGAGAATTGACGGGGTCGAGAGCCGAGGTCGGTTCATCTAGAAACAGGAGCTCTGGCTCATGAAGAAGGGCGCGTGCGAGCGTCACCCGTTGCAACATCCCTCTAGAGAGTTTGTCGATGCGCTTTTTCCGTTCCCCGTTAAGATTGACCATGTTCAATACCTCATCGATCCGAGTCTTTGGTTCATCATAGAGGTCACAATATAAGCTTAAGTTCTCTTCTATAGAAAGTCGTGTATAGAGACCACTATTGTCCGTCAACACGCCGATGCGTTTACGGTACTGTTCTTGTTTCAAGTCAGCGACCGGCACACCGAATACGGTTGCATCACCGGCCGTCTGTGCGAGTTGTGACGTCAAAATTTTAATCGTCGTCGTCTTTCCTGAACCACTCGGTCCCAAGAAGCCGAACACTTCCCCTTTTCCAACGGTAAACGTCACATCATGTAACGCTTCCTCGTTCCCAAACAATTTCTTCAACCCGTTCACTTGAATGATTGGTTCCATTCCCGTTCCTCCTTGTCGATGTCGTCTTGCTTGCCTCTATCGTATAAGGAATGGGGAAAGGCCGCACTCAAATGGCGATAAATGGCGCTTATCATGACGTGAACGAAGCGAATAGAACTGTGAATGGAGACTATTTGAGCCCCATCATCGTCTTCAATTCTGCCATTTTTGTCTTAGATAACGGAATCGTTGTCTTCTCTGGATCATCCAAGACGAGACTGAAGCTATTTTTCGTATAGGTGATGACTTCGCGGACACGTTGTAAGTTCACGAGATAGGACCGATGGCAGCGGAAGAAACCGTACGGAGTCAAACGCGTTTCGAGCTCGTTCATCGTGAAGACGCTCGGGAACTGATCCGATTGACTATGTAAAATCGACTGTCCGTCCTGACTTTCGATGAAGTCGATTTCAGGAGGATCGAGTAAAATGATTTTTTCATTCACTTTCGTCGGGATTTTCTCGAAACGGACATGGATGACCTCAGATGAGATGTCTGTCTCATCCGCTTCTTCCGGTTCCACATCTAACAAGCGCAAGTGACGATGGTCGATCCGATAAACGGTCGATGTCATGAAGAGCGCACTCTCTATGTTGCTCGTCAACACGAGGACGGCTTTTTGTCTCGATGTCAATGTCTGTAACGTATCGCGTAGAAGGTGGCGTGTCTCTTGGTCCACGTCTTGGTCAGGTTCTTCAAACACATACAGGTCACGGTCCTGGAGAAGCAGCGCGGCGTACTGTGTGCGTCTGACAAGGGAACGATTGAGACGGTGGAGGCGTTGCTTGCGGTAAGTTGTGAGTTGGAGTTGCTGCATCACCGAGTCGACCGAGTCAGCTGAATCATATAGGCGCTTGGTAAAGCGTAAATACTCCTCGATGGTGAGTCGGTCGTATAAACCGTCCCGGATAGAGAAGAGGGACAGTGTTGAAGCGTGGTCGATGTTCCCGGTATAAGTCTTGATTTCCTGACTGATGAGACCGAAGATGATTTCCCGAGAAATCACGCCACAATGAATGGCGGCCAACTCACCTGGTTGGATCGTAAATGAAATGTTTTCGAGAATGAGTGTGTCTTGTTGGCGAATCGAGACGTTTTGGAAAGTAAGCACCGAATCCCTCCCTTTTTAGTTGGAGTATAACATTTTACAGAGAAGGGCTTAAGAGGAAGATGATTACACATGGAAGTTACATCTTTTGGTAACATGGAAGTGAGTTTAACGATATTAAAATTGTGAATTGGGACGTGAGGAATATGAACGAAGTACAACGATTAATGGATAAAGTAATTGAATTTCGAGATGAGCGCGATTGGGCGTTCCATCATAATCCGAAAGACTTGGCACTTTCCCTGTCGCTTGAGGCGAGTGAGCTCCTTGAGGTATTCCAATGGGTGTCGAGTGAAGAAGCGCTTGAGACGAAAAAGATGGAGATGGAAGAAGAGCTTGCTGACGTGTTGATTTACGCGTTGACGTTCGCTCACGCTGCTGGAATCGATGTTTCGAAAGCAATTGAAGACAAGCTCGTGAAAAACGCAGTGAAGTATCCGGTTTTGAATACAGAGGATTCACGATGAAATCGAATCACCGATTACTATTTTTCATGTATCTTGGAGCAGGTATATTGAGTTTGGCTCTCTTTCTTGCGATCCCCTTGTTTTACATAGAACGTGCGAACTGGATGAACGTCATGTTCCCGCTACTAACAATCATCTGGTTTGCGAATGCGTTTGTACACTGGAAACAGATGAAACGAAAAGTCATGTCGTGAGGTGAGTGGATGAGTGAAACGAAACAACGCTTCAATCATATGTACGCATCTGCAAAACGCTCGACCCGTCTTGCGATTCAAGTAGGGCTCTTGATTGTCTTCAGTGGTGCTCTGTTTTACTGGAACGATTATCAACGGTTAGCCGAAATGACTTGGTTCATCGGCTTATTTCCGGTCACGGCTTGTATCAAGCTTGTGTTTCGGACGAATGCTCTTTTGACATTTAACGAAAGCGTACGATATCGACGACTCGTCTGGTATGAGTGTGCTCTAGGTTTTGGAATGATTGTACTATTTACACTCTTGAGTATGATGATTTTATTTAGAGAAGGTTACGCTTCGGGATTGCTGTTGGCTTGTAGTCTCGTTTTATTTGGTATCGTCGCATCCGAGAGCCTTGACCGCAAATTGAAGCAAGTCGATGCGTCTCATGTGACCCATCGATTATACAGTCGGGGGAAAGTTGGTCATTTTGATTGAAAGCACTCGAAATATATTGGAAAAGGAGAATACCATGTACCATTACTTGAACGACATATAACTTTGCATACGTGGACCGCCCTCTGATTTGTCTTATACGACATCGATAAGAATACCTGAGGCGTTCGCTTTATGCGCTTCAGATGACATCAAAGAAGTACAGCCTTCATGAGAAGGGCTGTACTTCTTTTTGTTGAATGAATTGGAGTATTGTTTCCGTCGTTTGAATCGTTGCAAATTCTTCATTTAGACTAGCGAGCGACACATCATGGATGACCGTTGCGGGAATCCATGCCCCACTGATCGATTGACGGTCGAACGTCGCCGTCGCATCAGAGACGACGATTGGGTTGAATCCTAAGTTTCCTGCCATCCGTGCGGTCGTCTCGACACAATGGTTCGTGATTAATCCGGTGATGACCATCTGTGTCGCACCAAGTGATTCAAGTCGTTCCTGTAGGTCCGTTCCGATGAAGGCGCTATTCACCTGTTTCGTTAAGATGACATCTTGTTCACGAGGTTGAATGAAGTCTTGGAACAAATGACCGTCTTTTTTGAAATAGAAGAGTGAGGTTGGGACGTTCGTGACATGTTGGACATAGATGATCGGTTGATCATGATTTTCCCATGCTTCAATCAACCGTGCGATATTCTCTTCACATTGTGGATTGTTGCGGTTGCCCCAGCTTGGATCGTGAAAGGCTTGTTGGACATCGATTATGAGTAATGGAACGACTGTTGTTTGCATGTTGATTCCCCTTTGAATTGGTTACTTCAAGTGTATGCAACGGAGGAATACAGATACATAGAGGTTTGACGGAAGTTTCAGCGAATGACTTAAGAAAGAGCGGATTATGTACCGTTTCACTTTAATTTTGAAAGGTGAATGACAAATGGATGAAATAGACCGCCATATTCTTGAATTGATGCAACAACAGGCCCGGATCTCGATGACCGAATTAGGACGACAAATTGGATTGTCTACGCCTGCTGCGACAGAACGGGTGAAGCGACTCGAAGAACGTGGAGTCATCACAGGCTATCGGGCTGTCATCAATCCCGAAAAGATGGACAAACACGTGACCGCCTTTATTCTTTATGACACCCATCGTTGTGAGGCGTTCCGTGAATTTTGTCGTCAACAGTCGTCTGTGATTGAATGTCATCGCTTAGCCGGGCAGTATAGTTACCTCGTCAAAGTGGTAACGGAAAACGTGCGCACATTAGAGACGTTCATCGACGAATCGATGGAATACGGTCGTCCCTCATCTTTGATTAATCTATCTTCACCCGTATCATTCAGACCCATCATATAATATGACCAGGTAATTTTTTTATCGTAGTTCTTTTGCTGAAATCTTTTAAACTAGCCGAAGAGGAACGATGAAAGGATTGAAAGGTATTGGGAATTTATTATACATACCAGCATGAAGCTGCGTGGCATCAGGCTTTGGAAAAGGGATATCTTGAGGCAAGTGGAGAACACGCACTATTCATGGATCCTGATTTTGAGGATTTTAAAATGTCTTACGATTGGATGGTTGAACAATACGAGAAGCGTACCGGCATCTCATTGAATGGGAACTATCCAATCTGGTGTTGGGACGAGTTTCCCGATTTAGGCCGGGATGGACATATTGATCAAGGTGCGAAAGGAATTGTCTTAACGGTTGAGATTCCAGATGAAGCAATCTTAGCATCAGAATTTCAATATTGGCATATCGTCTTAGGTAACGGATATATTTTTGAAAACTATGACGATGAATATGATGACTTTGAGGATTCATATTTTTCGACTGAAGTTGTTCGGAAGTCATGGGAGCGCATCTTTGACCGTACGTGGTGTGAGGCATCGATCGCGAACCAACCGAATGTCGGTTTGACATATCAGTATGTCACCCATCGTATCGATCTCATGCAAGTTCGAGCTGTCATGCCATTCGTCGGTCGCGGTGACAAATGGTTTGACCGAGTGAGAGGGATTGGATGGAGAATCGGACATAAGCTCGGACTCATTCGATCTAAACCGTTTAAATGGAAAGCGTGATCAGACGAAACGCAGCTAACCTGAGTCAGCTGCGTTTTGTGTTCGAATCTAATTGTTGTTCGATGTGGTCGAGACGTTCGATTAATACTTGTATCTGCTTCGAACGTTCACGTTCCATGAAGAGTTGCTCGTCTGCTCGTTTCTCAGAACGTGCCACGACATTGCGAATCCACAAAATACCGATGATTAGTACAGCGATTGGCAAGACGGTGAAAATGAGTCCGAATAATAAGACCATGATGAAGTTCATATACACATACCTCCTTTTCTGCGTCTTCATTATACTTCCAAATATAACCTGTTTGAAAGGGGGAACCGTGGCATTTCAAATCCGACATGCATAAACTAAAAAAAGGAGTTCGATACATCATGACGTTTACTACATTTCAACGAGTCGGTACGTATCTATGAAACGGCCGACCCGACTTGGTACGGACGATGCGGGGTACGTCATCAACCAAACGTCCATCCGTCATGTGCAGCCTGAGTTTGAAACTGTCCTTTTTAAAGCAATCGAATTGGTGAAAGAAGTGTTCGATGAACAGCTACACAGCATATACCTTTATGGAAGTATCGGGCGCGGGACGGCCGTTGCCGGGCAATCGGATCTCGATTTGACGGTACTCGTGTATGAGGATGTCGATGCGACGGAATTGGTGGAGCAGACGGAGCAATTGCTAACGGAACATCCGGAAGTCATCAAAATCGATTATGATATCGGGCGTCTGGATGTGGCACTGAATCCGGCGAACCGTTTTGAATGGGGCTTTTGGTTACGACATCTCTGTACGTGTGTTTACGGGGAAGATGTCTCGACTCGATTCTCACGCATGAAGCCGGACGCTCGAGTGAGTGAGGCGTTGAACCAGGACTTGGTTTCTTCGATTGAAGCAGCCAAGTCGAAATTGTTTCGTGGACAGATGTCACATCTGGAGAAGCGCTCCATCGTGAAGCGCGTCATCCGAGGTTGGTATTTAACAATCAACGTAAAAGATGAGAGTTTTGCGACGACTGTAGAAGCGTGCTTGGCGATTCTACAACTCTATTTCCCGGAAGATCAGCTAGTAGCGCAAGGAGAAGCACTGTTGAGACAAGATGACATCACAAATCAACAGCTTCTAGACTATTTGAATGAAATAGATTGGATTTAATGATGCCGTTCCTCAATTGGGATGTAACCATTTGGCCGTCTTCGTTTCACATTCGTGTCAAAGAAGAAATGTGGTACATATAGAGCGCTTGTTACGTAAAGGACGATCACAGACTCGACTAAAATCGACCATTGAATGATGTCGAATAAAAATAGAGACCAGAGGGGGTATGAGACAAGACACATCGCCCAAGTCATCCCATTCTCTGTCCGAATAAATCGGTACAGGATGCGCATCAATACGATATAAGGGAATAAGAGATAATAGAACATATTTTTCAATTGATGTCGTCCTTTCTAGAACAGATACAATCATCTAACTCAGTATAATCGAGGAGAGACGGACGACAAAGGAGAATTTACAATGAAATCAATCGCCATCATCGGAGCTGGTGTCAGTGGGCTTTATGCCGCGAGCGAGCTTCATCAAAAAAGATATGACGTCACGGTCTTCGAGGCACGTGACCGAGTTGGCGGACGCATCTTGACGAAGGAAGGATTTGACCTCGGTCCGACATGGTATTGGCCCGATACGGAGAAAACGATTTCGGAACTCGTGGATACACTGGGACTCGAGTCATTCCTTCAACATACGACAGGGGAGATGGTGCTCGAACGCCAGACGACGACTGCGCCGGAACGACATGTGCTACCGGAGGAAAGCATCGTCAGATCGAAACGTGTAGTCGGCGGGATGACGAGTCTAGTGGAAGCATTATATGCGAAGTTGCCCGATGACATCGTTCGGCTTGGGCATCGCCTCACGTCCATTGACCGACAGTCGGACCGAGTCCAACTGACGTTTCAAAATGGTTCGGTGTATCACACGGATGACGTGATCCTTGCGATTCCACCTCGTCTCGTTGCGGAAGTGGCAATTGAACCGGCATTGTCAGCGCAAACGCGAAAAGCGCTCAAAACGACTCCCACATGGATGGCTTCTCAGGCGAAAGCGCTCATCGTATACGAGACACCGTTCTGGCGAGAAGAAGGTCTGTCTGGCTTTGGGATGAGCTGGGTCGGTCCACTTCAAGAGATTCATGACGCTTCTCTGAAAGATGGACCAGGTGCGCTGTTCGGATTTTTCCGTCTGTCACCGGGAGAACGGGAAGCGTTAGGAGAAGGACAAGTAAAGACGCGCGTCATCGAACAACTGGAGAAGCTGTATGGTCCGAAAGCGAATGACTTCTTGCGATTTCATTACATGGACTGGTCGACAGAATCAGAGACAGCGACATCTGACGACTTCCTGCCGCTCACGGCATTCCCGGCTTACGGTCCGATTGAGCTCGGAGACCGTCTCCATTTGATTGGTTCGGAGACGGATGCGCAGTTCGGGGGACATATCGAAGGGGCATTGCGGTCGGCGAATCGAATCGTACAAGGGTTGGTATAACGAAAAGACAAATCGTCCGACTAGCGGTGATTTGTCTTTTTTATTTGAATTTCTGAATCATCAACGCTAGCGAACGGTTGATCATCTTCATCTCGTCATCCTCGAGGACGGAGAACATCTCTTCAGCAAGGCGTTCTTCAATCGCATCGATTTGCTTCGAGTACGCCAGGCCGTTCGGGCCAAGTCGGATGAAGCTTTCTCGAAGGTTCTCAGGATTCTTTTCCCGCGCGACGAAGTCACGTTGTTCGAGCACTTTGAGCACCTGACTGACGGCACTTTTGGAGATGGACATCTTCATCGCAATCTCTGTCGTCGTCCACGTCTCTTGGCGTTTAAAGAGAAGTAGCATCTGTTCTTGTTGATAACTCAGCTCGAATTCGTTCAATTCCGTGAAATATTTCGTGAACAGCAAGTCAAGCTCATCGATTTGGCGATACATCGTGAGGACTTGTTGCTTTCGTGTTTCATTCAACGTGTCATTCATCCTTTCTTTACGGTGTCTGTCGGAACGTTTCGCTCTGTAGATATAAGAGGACACCACAAACTAATCCGATTATACCAAACGCCAGCAAGAGCGTTTGAATTGGTACGGACAAGGCGACGAGTACCGATAAAATGGCGAACGCAATCGGTTCAAGGCCTGAGGCGGCGAGCGACATGATGCTCATGACACGCCCGATTTTGTCAGAGTCGCTTTGTTCCTGCATGATGGTGACCGTCGGCAAGTAGACGAGCATGATCATAAATCCGCTCATAGAAGCCGCGACCGCGAGAAGCGGAATCGATTGGACTTGCGTGTAGAGGAAGAAGGCGCCGAGTGTCAGGAACAGGGCGCGGAAGACGAAGCGTCCACGATGAACCGACCGTAACAATAGAATCAGGAAGCTTGCGACAAATGTCCCGACAGCGAGCCCGCCTTCGATGATACTCAAATCAAATGCTGTCCCTCCGATCGCACCAACGAGAATCGGGATACTCATGATAAGTGGTCCCATGACGAACAAGTTGACGATGGCAATGGCGAACGTCCCACTACGTAACACAGGTGTCTGCGATACGTAACGAATGCCCTCTTTCAAATCAAGGAGTACATCTTTCGCTGAGAGTGGAGCGACCTCGGGAATATTGTCTTGAATCAGACGTGGCATGATCAAAATCGCGGAGAGGAAAATCAATGCAGCCGACGTGCCGAAACTGAGACCGAAACTTCCCCACGTCAGTAGGATTCCTGCAAGGAACGGACCGATGACGAACATCAACTCGAGCGACCCTTGGAAAAGGGAATTTGCCCGTTGCAATTGTTGACCTGATACGATTGAAGGCATAAGTGATGACAGTGCCGGGTAAGACATGCCATCTAAAAGACCAAACAATACGGAGATGATCAAGAGGGCTGTCACCGAATACGCATCAGCAAAATGGAGCGCAACGACAATTAACATCAACACGCCTTGTCCGATATTTGTTAAGCATAACAAGCGACTCTTTTGGAATCGGTCGGCGAACACACCGCCGAATACCATCATGACCACACGCGGCAACGAGACCGCAGTCAAGATAATCCCGAGAAGTGTTGGTTGCTTCAACACATCGATCGTCAACCAAGAGACGCTCAAGAAGAAAATCGAAAACCCGAGCGTGAGCGTCATTCCAGATAACCAGATAAACATAAATCGGGAATTGTTCAATAAACCCATGTTAATAACCTCTTACTTTCATTCTTCAAAATATAGTTAAGTTAACTAAACTATAAGACGAGAAGTTCATATCGTCAAGAAACATGACTTTGGTACGAAAATGTAAAATAACGGAACTTTTCTCATGCTCATCCCGTATAGTGGAATAAGAGGTGAATCAAGATGAATAAGCAAGAACGATTACATATGATTAAACAATCAAATCGAAAGCGACTTTTGCAACGACTTTTTCTAGCAATTCCAGCTGCTCTCGCGGTCTACTTTTTAATACGAACGGACGGGAATATTTGGGTTGGGTTCGCCATTATCGGCGGAGTGTTACTTGCGACTCGTTACTTCCTTTCGCATGAAGCAGAGGCGATCAGTCGATTGTCGGAGCAAGATCAGGTGAAACGTGTCGTGACATTGCAGTATCATCTGGACTTCCTCTTTATCGCATTGCTAGGACTCGTCAATCCGCTAGCCATTCGAATCATGGAATGGTCTTGGATTCCAGCGATTCTTATCGGTGGGGCATTGCTTTATATCTTATGGTCTCAAGAGAAGCTCGATCAACTAATCCGCTGGCTCGATCCGGAGCAACCGACACGTCGCGAGATTCGACGATTCTGAAAGGATGAATGAGATGAATAAACAAGAACGGATTAATACGATTTATCGTTATCAACAGCGTTGGCTCTTTTGGAGGATGGGACTGGCAGGTCTGACTGGGATGTTTGTCTTTCTTGCGCTGCAGTCTGACGGTGCGTCAAAGTATATCATTCCATTAGGGGTCACATTAGCAGGCATGTTGTTCGCCATCGGACGAGAGCGGCGCTTCGTCAGGAAGTTGACCAGTGTGGAACAAGCCAAGCGCATCATCGATTGGCAGTATGTGTCGGAGATGGGACTCCTCGTCTTGTTGGCAATTCTTTTCCCATTAATCGTCTTGATTAACGGGCCGGCATGGTCGCTTTTCGTCGTCTTCTTAGGCGGGGTCATCTTATTGCAAGTCGCACAGAAAATGCTCGACCGGCAGATGCCGCAGTATGACGAAGAACAGCCGATGCGCCGCGAAATCAAACTCGACTTCGTGAAAGACTGAGGTGATACCGTGGACAAAGCAGAGCGATTTGAAAGAATTGAACAGTTTGAGAAACGATATACTCGTCTCAACATCATCGTGAGCGTAATCATGCTAGGCGTATCCATCTATTTTCTTTCGACATGGAGTCCGTATAGCATTCTTTTACCCGGTGTCGCACTTCTCTATACGACATGGCTTGAATGGAACAAGATGAAACTGCAGCAATCCTTCAACGAATCGACACGCTATCATCGATTGTTGCGGATTGATTTTACTGTCATGTTGATGAGTTTGATATGGTTTGTGATTTTGATTGGGTTGCATTTCAACGGAATCGATATCTTACCGTGGATGAGTTGGACGCTCCTGATTGGCGGGCCGTGTCTCATATTGATTCCACTTTGGATTGATCGAAAACAGTCCGAGTTTGATAAGCACCACGTCACATCAGGCGAGTGGGCTCGGTCAAACCGGGAACGTTTGAAACATACGTTAGATGATATTTCAAGGAAAGGTCGTAAAGATTCATGACAAAGAAAGAACGGATTCAAGTAATCGGAGGATATCGGCAGTCACGACAAACCCTCCACCTTTGGCTCACGGGAGCCCTTATTTTTTGTAACAGTTTTGTGCTCGGTTTTGATACATGGTGGATATGGGGAATCGGTTCGGTCCTCACGGCTGCCCTACTCATAAGGCTGACGATCAAAGAAGGACGTGTCTTACAGATTTTCACGGTGGGTCGAGGCATCTTGCTGACAAAACGTTTGTATCGCCTCTATTCTTACTGGATTGGAGCGGTCACAGCAGCAATTCTTTTCAGTCGTCTCCAGATTGCACCTGTCGCATGGGTCATCTTCGGTCTAGGCATCGTCATGTTAGCATGGACGCACTATCAGACCGTCCAACAATTGCGACAAGCCGACCCGGAGCAACCGACACGAGATGAGGTGACAAAGCACTACCGTTCGTATGAAAGGAGTACATATGCTGACGAAAGAAAAGCGAATTGAACAATTGCTGAAGCAAGATGACAGTCATTGGCGTTGGGGGTGGGGCATCGCCATCGCGACAATTGTGATGACGCTCGTGATTGCCACGCAGTCCAAACTCTACGCTCCACTCCTCGTCTTCATCAGTTTCTTTCCGTATCTCTGTTTCGAGTGGCGGAAAACAAAACTGCTCCTGACCTTTAACGAGGATACGCGTTACCAACGTCTGGTGTATACAGACTTTGGCATCCAGTGGCTCTGCTTCGTATTGACCATCAGCTTATTGGCTGCCTATTATGCCGACTCGTTGTCTCCCGTCGTCGCGATTGCCGGGCTGTTCGGAATCGGTGTGATGTCGATTCTGGCACCTTATGTCATCAATCGAAACTTACAATCACTCGATTCGCATCATGTACGAGGGAAAGAATTGCGTGAAGCGCGCGATCAACGCTTCCGTGAGTCCAAAACGAACACCTGAGAAGGGTTCGTTTTTTGTTTGAGGACATCGGTCCTTTTCTTCTTCGGTACGGAGGCGTAAGCTGACAATGTACACAGAACTACTAGAAGAATCGAGGAAGACATTCATGTTAGCTATTATGATTGGATTGACGATTGGGATTTTATTGCCGATGCAGACGAGTGTCAACTCACGTTTGCGTCAGGTGGTCGGCTCCCCGTTCGTTGCATCTTTTTTATCGTTTACTGTCGGGACGATCTTTTTGTCCTTATTGCTCTTATTGACCGGACAGTCATTCGGATTTGACGGCTCGGTGATTCAGGAAGGTCCGGGTTGGATGTGGATTGGCGGACTGTTAGGGGTCTTGTTCTTAACGGGAAATATTTTGCTGTTCCCAAGACTCGGGAGTGTCCAGACGGTCATCATGCCGATTTTTGGACAGATTTTGATGGGGTTGTTGATTGACCATTTCGGTTGGTTCAATTCTGTAGAACACCCAATTACGGCGCTTCGTTTGTTCGGAGTCGTGCTCGTCTTGTTCGGAGTCATCGGAACGGTCGCCTTATCCGATTGGCTCAACCGCCGAAGAGGCAAACTGGTCGTCTCCATGGAAACGGACACGGGGAATCTGAACCTTTGGCGACTGTTCGGGATTTTCACAGGGATGATGAGTGCCACGCAAACGGCCATTAACGGCTATTTGGGAACAGTGCTCGAATCGGCTCTGAAAGGGGCATTGGTCTCTTTCGTTGTCGGAACCTTGGCGCTCTTACTCATTTTACTCGTCTCACGCCAACCAGTTCCGATCGGTCAACTGAAAGGTCAACCGTGGTGGATTTGGCTCGGTGGGATCATCGGGGCGCTCTTCATCGGAGGAAACGTCCTCATCGTACCGATTGTCGGGACAGGAATCGCTGTCATCATCGTCATCGTCGGACTGTTATGCGGTAGCTTGCTCATCGACCGCTTCGGTTGGTTCGGCGCGAAGAAAAATCCGGTCACCGTGGTACAACTCATCAGTCTGGTTGTCATGGTGATTGGGATTGTATTGATTCGTTTATCTTAAGGGGGGAGAACGATGCGAGGAGTGCTGTTCGCCATGAGTGGGGGATTCTTTCTCACGTTGCAAAGTGTCGCTAACGCCCGAATCAGTTCACAGATTGGGACGTGGCAAGCGGCGACGTTGACACAATTCACTGGATTCGTCGTCGCGCTCCTCGTCATGCTGGTGCTCCGGGACCGCACGTATGTCGAGATGCGGCACGTGAAGCCGCTCTATTTATCGGGAGGAGCATTTGCGGCGATTATCTTATTTAGTAATATGACGGCCGTCCATAAACTCGGGGTCACGATGACAATCTCGTTGTTTCTCATTGCGCAACTGGCGCTCGCGCTCGTCATCGATTGGCGAGGATGGTTCGGAATGGTGCGACGGAAGTTGAACGGGGCTCAGTTGATTGGTGTGTTCATGATGATTGCGGGGGTCATCTTATTAAAATGGTAGGGGGAAACGTGCATGGTTGACGCGTATGTGAAGCAATTTGAATTGACTGTCTTACCTGTCGCTGCGCAGAACGAATTGCAGCTCGTCCGATACGAGCCGGGGGACGTCATCTGTACGCAAGGTGATGAAGCAGAACATCTCCGTTTCTTAGTGAAGGGGAAGATTCGCGTTTCCCATACTTCCGCTACCGGGAAGCGCCTCGTCCTCTCCTTCAAATATCCGCTCGATTTGATCGGGGACATCGAATATATTCAGCGGACCCCGTTTTTGAATACGGTCGAGGCGGTCACGTCAGTCGAGATGCTTGTCATTCGCTTCGAGGATTTGGTTCGACATGCCCACCATGATGTTGCGTGGTTACACTATTTATTAGAAGAGATCACAAGAAAATTTGAACGAAAATCTCAATCACTCAGCTTCAACTTGTTTTACCCTGTCGAAGTGCGCTTGGCGAGTTATCTGTTATCGATGACGCCGAATGACCAAACACTCGGCTCGACTGTCGACCAATTGACGGATATCGCTGATTTGATTGGGACGAGTTATCGTCATGTGAATCGGACGCTCCGGCGTTTCGTTGAGGCAGGATTGATTGAACGAAATCGGCGGGTAATCACGCTCGTCGATCGGGAAGGTTTGTTGGAGATTGTCGGGGAGAGCATTTATGAATAGGAGGGGAGACATATGGCGATTGGAATGATGCTTGCCATCTTCGGCGGGATGCTCGTCTGTGTGCAAAACACGTTTAACGCCAACGTCAAGAAGCGTGTCGGAGCATGGGCGACGACGACGCTCGTTCTCTGTCTTGGATTTTTAGCATCGCTACTCATTGGGTTGTTTCAAGAAGGTGGTGGCTTGTTCCGAGTAGAGGAGATGGAGACATGGTACTGGTTCAGCGGAATCCTCGGCGTCGGGGTCGTCATGAGTGTGACGCAAGGGGTTGAGCGCCTCGGGCCGAGTTACGCGATCTCAATCGTTATGGTGTCTCAAATCTTATTCGCGCTCCTCTGGGATACGTTAGGGTGGTTCGGATTGACGGCCGTCCCGTTCACATGGAAAACGGTCGTCGGGATTGTGTTAATCGTTGGTGGGGTGCTCGTATTTCAGTTGAGTGGAAAGGTAAAACCAACTCGCGCGTCGATGAATCGAGCGAGTTAAATGTTAAAAAGAAGTTCCACGTTTTGAACAAGTTTGTCCATGCTGCTGTCGATTCAGTTGAGTATGACAGATCGGGTCCATCACCGTTGACTTCTATTCCGTTGATTGACCAGATGTAACCAAAACTTTTGACTCATTAGGAAAAAAAGATAAAAAGAACAATTTGACCGAATCTTTTTTTGAAAAGACATGTATAATTTAGAAGAACAGGATAGAAGGGGTAATGATATGCAACAAGTGATGGACATGGGATGGACAATTCTAAACTTAGGGTTGTTGACGATGATTGGAATCTTTTTATTCCGACTCCTTCGCCGGCATTCAAATCAATCAGCATCTGACAATCGTCAGATGCTTTTTCCTTTTTAATGGGAAAACCTCGAAAGTTTGCTTATAGATTGTTAAGATATAGATATCGATAAATTGGATGTTTTTTACTTTTGGAGGGGTGTTGGATGTTACGTGAAGAACGAATGGAATACTTGTACGACAAAGCATGGACTAAAAGAGGTCCGCTACTAGTGATCATCATTGGAGTAGTGACAGCGCTTTGGTTAATGTTAAATGATTCAAGAATGAGCCTGTCCCTGTTCATCTTTTGTGCGGCGATGCTGATGCCGCTTCTGGTAGCGACCTGGCATAAAATCAAGTTGTTTTTACAGTTCAATGACTCATCCACGTACCAGCGCTTTATTTATCTAAAAGGCATGATTCAGTTTATTCTCTTGATTGGTGTCATATCGATGATGGCGCTCTATGCACTGAAGTACATATCGCTTGATACGTTAAGCCTTGGCTGTGCGACGCTGATTGCGAGTTGTCTCATTCTCGAGTCATGGATTGACTGGAAAATTCTAAAGATTGATGACGAGCATGTGGTCGAGAGTTTGTTGGGATTGATGAACCGGGAGAAGCGTAGAGGATGAAACTAATCGAGCATAGTTTCCGTATAGAAAAATAAAGAACACACACGAGGGGGATTCGATGGTAGACCATGAAGTTAGATTAGAACAGATGTTGAAAGATGATGAAAAACGAAAGAGACAAATGGTGATTCCTTTAATTGGCGTCATGTTGCTCTTCTTTTTATATTTTTGGAAGACAGACATCCTCTTATTGTTACCAATGATTATCGTTGGACAAGTTCCGCTCCTGTATCACGCTTGGCATCGCAAAAAGTTACTTCTTTCATTTAATGAGAACACACGTTACCAACAACTCGTGCGTTCCGAGTTTGCATCTAAATTTGCTCAGCCGCTCCTTCTTCTCATGCTGATTGCCAGTGTAGAGCTTGAATGGATTACATTACTTACATTTATCATCGCAGCTTTTATCGGAATCCTGAGCTTGTTGATTTTAAGTGTTCGCTTCGACCGTAAATTAAAAGAAATCGATCCGTTACACGTGACGGGTGTTGAACTCGGTCATGTCCAGCTGCAACGGAAAAAACGAAAAAGTGAAGCGTGATGAATAAACAAGAGCGTCTCCCCAAAATGGTCGAACAGGATCTCGACGCACGAGGGATCAGCACACTATTTGGCATCATCGGCCTGTTTCTCTTTCTCGTTGTTTCGGTCATAAACGGTGTCACGGTGACGACGGTTGCCTTCTCTTTCCTCGTGACCCAATTGCCGATGCTTTATCAAGCGTGGCGACGGATGAAGTTGTTACGTACATTTAACGAAGACGAGGAATACCAACGTCTCGTTCGTCGAGAATTTCAAATCATCGTCGCCATGTTTGTGTCACTTGGTGTATTCACCTTCCTCACGTGGTTCGTATTCGATTCGATGCAAGAACTACTCGGTGTCGCATTGATTGGCATCATTCCGCTTCTCATCTTGTACGTGTCGATGGACCGTAAACTGCGTGAAGCGGACCCGGAGCATGTGACGAATCGGGAATTACGACGCGCACATCGAGAACAGAAACTCAGCCCCTGACACGCGTCAGAGGCTGAGTTTTTTCATGAGAACATCGGCAACGAGAAGACCGCAGACGACCATCCCGAGTGTATAGAATGTGAACCGGTGTCGTTCCCAAAACGAGTCATTCATCGTGTCACCGCCACATCATCAAGTGGTGTGTCGACCATCCGAACGAACGCTTCGTCCGGGTCGGTCGTTCCAGACTCATTGAGCCAGTCTTGGAAGTCTCCTTCATATAAAACGCGTCCACCATGCAGGAAAATGACGTGGGCATCAAGTTGAGCCAAGTCATGTAACTGATGTGTGGAGATGAGACACGTCTTGCCCTCATCAACGAGGCGTTGTAGGCGGCGCATGATTTGAATGCGGGACGCCGGGTCGACCCCACTCGTCGGCTCATCAAATAAATAGAGAGAACGTTTGATTGAAGATAAGAGCGTCACGAAGAGCCATTTCTTCTCCCCGACCGACATCTTCCCGAGCTTCATCGTCCATAAATGTTCGAACAGTTCTTGTTCGCGAGACGTCGAAAGGTTGTTCACATAAGACTCGAGTTTCTTGAAGTCTGGACGCTGCGACAGACGTCCGATGAAGTAGGCGAAGTCTTTGCCCGTCAATTCATGATGGTTGTACATGAGTTGCGTCAAATAGAGCATATCCATCGTCGGAACGAGGTCGAGGGATGCCTTGTCGACCGGGAGTGCCCCGGTCATACAGTCAAACAGGGTCGTCTTCCCAGCACCGTTTTGTCCGATCAACACGTTCAGCTTATTCGGTTGTAACGTGAATGATACGTCATCGAGCACGGGACGCGTCGCTTTCGGATAGCGATAAGTGAGTTGGTTTACGTGCATAAGAACCTCCTAGCGTGTCATGAGTGAGACGAGACTGAAGCGTTTCAACGCAATCGCGCCGATGATGAAATACCCAAGTACAGAGAGGCCTGTCGCCCATACTCCGAACGAAAGGTCGACTTGAGTCGTCAGATGCAACAACCCGAGCGCGAATTCGTGAAGCGCGTAGAACGGGTTGAGGAAGCTGAACCATTGATCAGGTGACTTGATTGCCAGTAAAAAGAGTGGGAACATCAGTATGTTCGCGAACGTCCCGAGACTCGATACTTTCACTGGAAGTGTCGTGATGGCGACACTGGCAACCGCGAACGGGATACTGCCAATCAGTACGAGTAGAGACGTTGCAATCAACTTGAACGAAAAGAACCCGTGAACGAGCGTAACGACCGTTGTGAATAAAGTTAAGCTGATGGAAGCGAATAGAAGTTGCGCCAAGATGACGGCGATGACGTATGTCAGTTTGTTGCCTGAGATCATCACGTACGTCTTCATCAGTCCATATTCTCGCATGCGGGCGAGCTCGATGCCGACGCCGTTCACATATGTAGCAAGAATAATATACACCCAGAAATAAGAGAGCCCTGGGTAGTATTCCGCTGTCGTTGCTTGGCGAATATCTGAAAATGACTGCGTCAAGGCGATTATGAGTGGGATTACGAATGTCCAAATGAATGGAACTTTATCCGTGACGACAACTTTGGCATACATAAAGAAATAACTTGTGATTTGATGCATCCTGTTCCTCCGCTTGTCTATTTGATTGTTTGTATCGTAGCTCAATATACGGAAGGTTATTGGAAAAAGTTTCAAAAAAATTATCCCTCATTGAACATGAGGGATAAAAAGAATCACTTCACTTTGTCACGTTTCGCAATCTTGTCGCTCACTTGCTGACCGCTCAATGTCACCATCGGCATGCCACCGCCCGGATTGACGGTCCCGCCGACGAAATAGAGGTTGTGGTAAAGCTCACTCTGTTTCTTATGTTTGAAGCCGCCATTTCGATTCTTGTCGGCGACCGTTCCATAAATGGCACCTCGGTCCGATCCGTACGTCCGCTCGATATCGTGCGGCGTCCACACGTCGCGTGTCACGGTATGTTCACGCAGACCATCGAGCCCCATCCGTTCCAATTTGTCGAGTACACGCTCTTCAAAGGCGGCATATTCTTCTTCCGTAAACGGTTCATCTTGGATATACGGGATGTGTGGCAAGATTTTGATGTTCTCGTGTCCTGGTGGCGCTTGGGTCGGGTCGGTCTTGTTGACGTTGACGAGGTAAATCGTCGGGTCGTCCGGAAGTTCATGTTTCTCAAAAATTTTATCCATTTGTTCATGTAGGTTCTCAGAGAAGAAGAAATTATGGTGTGCCAGTTGTGGATAAGCTTTTTTCACCCCGAGATGGAGGACGAATCCGGAGCTCGCCGGTTCGTATTTATTGACGAGTTTGTCGACGTACTGTTTGTCCGCGTCGACCATCTTCTGATAGAACGGGATGACTTCCATGTTCGAGACGAAATAATCAGCGGAACGGAGACGTCCGTCCTCGAGCTCGATGGCCGTTACTTTCTCATTCACCGTATGGGCACGAACCACGCCTTCTCCGGTATGTAGCTTCACACCGATTTCTTCGGCGAGCTTCGTCAAGCCTTCCGCGAGCTTATGGGTCCCGCCTTCGACATACCAACAGCCTTGGGCATATTGCATGTAAATCATCATGTTTAAGACGGCTGGTGCGTTATACGGAGACGACCCGACATATTTGACGTAATACGACAGCATGTCTCGAAGATGTGGGTTGCTGATCCGTTTCTTGATGGCACTATACATCGTCGACGTCAAATCAAATCCGAATAGGGTCGGGAAAATGCCCGTTTTCATGACGGCTTCTAATGGGGATTCAAATCCTTCGGCCAAGTAGCCCTTCTCGGTCGTCTTATAGATGCGGGCTGCGTAATTCAACAGTTCCCGATATTCCTGCATGTCTTTTCGAGAGAGGGAAGGGTTTGCTCGCTGCATTTGTTCGAGGTCATGGTAAAGGTCGAGCACGGTATCGTCCGGGAAGAACGAGCGCCATTCGAGCTCAAGCCGCTTGATGGATACATAGTCTTCCATGCGTTTCCCACTTCCGCGGAACAGTTTGTCGAAGATGTGGGGCATCGTTAAAATCGAGGGTCCGAGGTCGAAACCGAATCCGTCTTGTTCGAGACGATTCACTTTCCCGCCAATGTGATCGTTCTTTTCGTAGAGTGAGACGTCGTAACCTTTTTGAGCGAGTGAGATGGCCGCTGACAAGCCGCCGAGCCCTCCGCCGATGACGATGACCGACTTTTCCACTGATGGCATATATTCGCCGCCTTTCCGAAGTGTTATTTTCAAAAAACAGAATGAGTGCTACCTTTTCTATTCCCGTTTCCAAATGAATCGAACATGCTTTTACGGATTTGCCACATCCACAAAGATGTCATCCCTGAACCGTGAAAAGTTTTGTATAGTAAGGGAACAGAGACTGAACGAAAGTAGGAATCTAAGATGATCGTAAAAACAATCACGCTTCACTTTGCGAACGGCGATGAAATCACCATCCCGTTTGATGAGATCGAATCGTGTCGGATGCATGATATTCAAGACGGGATGCGTGTTGCGGCGGATGGACAATTGATCAAAGAAAAAGTGATGCATGGACTCGACCTCGTATTGAAAGATTCGGCGAATCAATTGGAATGGACTGGCGAGGGTGGACCGTTTGACCGGATCCTAGGTATGTCGGATTTACAACATCTCGCCTTCGAGTTTGAAGGGATGCGAGGAAAGTCATACCGCATCGCCTGGCATGATTTAGAGGCGGTGCAAAATGCTTACCAGACGACAACTGAAGAAAATGGGAACTTACACGTGCACGTTCGCGTTACGTAAGTGGACGCCTCTCGTTTATCGCGAGAGGCGTTTATATTTTGTTTACAACTTGTGTTTATCCTTAACGTATCAACAATAAGGAGGAACACAGGATGAACAAAAAAGTGAAATGGGGCATAGGGATCGGTGTGCTCGCCCTTACATTAGGAGCTGGAGTCTTCTTGATGCCGGATACAACTGAATATAAAACGGAATCCGTCTCGATTGAGACGATTGAAAATCGTTACACGTTTGCGGGACAAGTTACGACAGTCGGAGAAGAATCGACAGGTCGATTCATGGTCGATGAGCGAGATATCGGCAAAGTGAATGAAGGGGATGCATTGAAGATTTATGTGACGGCGCTCGATGCAGAGTTGGATGGAACAATCGACGTCATCGCAGAGGAAGCAGAACCGATGACCACACCAGGCGCATCCGCTCGCTATGCGATGACTGTGACCCTCCCTGAGACGGACAATTTACGGAATGGGATGACGTTAGAAGGCAGTCTAGTCGTCGATCGCGCGGAAGATGCAGAGACATTGTCGCTCGACAGCATCACGTTTGAGGATGAGGATGCATACGTGTATGTGCAAGGAGACGAGGGTCCAGTGAAACGACAGGTCGAGCTTGGTTTGACAGACGGAAGCCGAGTCGAGATCAAAGATGGATTAGACGAGACCGAAGTACTCTTACTCGATGAGACGACGAGTGGCGGGTTGATGCCTCCACGAATCGGAGGTGGACAATAATGACGACACTCATCTCGGTCGAACAATTGACTAAATCGTACGGGGAGGGTGACAATCGGCAGACCGTATTACGAGGAATCGATTTAGAAGTGAAAGAAGGAGAGTTCGTCGCCATTTTGGGTCCATCCGGCTCAGGGAAGTCGACACTCATGAACATCCTTGGTTGTCTCGATGGTTATTCGAGCGGTCGTTACCGGTTTGGGAACAAAGATGTGACCGGATTGTCCGAAACGGAGCTCTCCCTTTTTCGAAATGAACGCATCGGGTTTATCTTTCAGCAATTCAATCTACTCCCTCGGTTGAGTGCTCGAGAGAACGTGGAACTTCCGCTCATTTATCAACGATCTTCAAAAGCGGAAAGACAGGAACGAACTCGACAGATGTTAGCACGTGTCGGATTAAGCGATAAGATGGACCACTTTCCAAATCAGTTATCAGGTGGTCAGCAGCAACGTGTCGCCATCGCTCGGGCGCTCGTGACGAATCCATCGCTTCTTCTTGCGGATGAGCCGACGGGCGCGTTAGATCAAACGAACGGTCGTCAAATCATAGCGCTCTTTCACGAGCTACATGCGGAAGGAAAGACAATTATCATGATCACCCATGATATCGATATCGCCAAAGAAGCGACTCGTATCGTACATGTGCGTGACGGGAAGATTGAAAAGGAGGAACGGGTGCGATGATTCGAGAAAATATACGCATGGCTTGGTTGACGGTCATCAGTCACAAGATGCGCTCCTTCTTGACGATTTTAGGGATTGTCATCGGGACGGCTTCGATTATTGCCTTGATGACGATCATTTCCGGTGTGACCGATTCCATTAACGATGAAGTCGCGACGTTTGGAGCTGATCGTATGACCGTTCAAATCGGAGAAGATGGGAAATCCGGTGTCAGTATGGCGGACATGGATCGGCTCGAAGCCATTGAAGGGATCGCCTCACTCTCTCCGACGCTGAGTCAAATGACCGATGTATATGTAGCGGGGCAGACGGAACAACAAACCATTCTTGGGAAAAGTGAAGCGTTCTTCAAAGACGATTCGGTTGTCGCAACCGGGCGCGGATTGACACCACTCGACGTCAATCAACAGACGCGTGTCGCCTTGCTCGGAGAAACGATTGCGAAAGAGGCGTTTCCGACATCCTCTCCTCTCGGGGAAGAGATTTCCGTTGGTGGGATTCGTTACACCGTCGTTGGAACGCTTGCGCCATCATCGGAATTTTCCATGTCGACAGACGAGGCCATCGTCATCCCTGTGACGACTGCACTGACGCAGTTTCATCAAGGGACGATTGCCACGTTTGATTTATATACCGAACCGGGTGCTTCAGCTGTCGTACAGGATGAAGTGACACAACAGCTGACGACCGCGTTCAATGGACGTGACGCCTTTACAGTGACGAGCTTTGAGGACGCACTCGCTTCCATCGATCAAATCAATGCGCTGCTCAGCATGCTCCTCGTCGGCATCGCTTCGATTTCTTTACTCGTCGGAGGCATCGGCATCATGAACATGATGCTCGTTTCGGTGACCGAACGAACAAGCGAGATCGGACTGCGTAAAGCACTCGGTGCGACACCTGGTAAGATTCGACAACAGTTCTTGTTTGAGTCCGTCCTGCTTTCGATGCTCGGAGGGCTCGTCGGTGTCTTGATTGGCGGACTGCTTGCCTTCGGACTGACGCTCGTCATGGGCGTACCGTTCACATTGGCAAGTTCAACTGTCGGATTGGCACTCGGTTTCTCTGTCGTAATCGGGGTCGTGTTCGGCTATATTCCAGCTCGGAAAGCCTCGAACTTGCAACCGATTGAAGCGTTGCGAAACGTATAAGCCATTAGAAAGAAGGGAAACAACATGGTCACCATTTTACTCGCAGAAGATGATGAGACGCTCGGCGGTTTATTAGTCGATTATTTGACGGTGGCCGGTTACCGTGTCCTTCATGCAAAAGATGGAGAAGAAGCACTCGATTGGCTCGACCGTGAGCCAATCGATTTGCTCATTACCGACGTGATGATGCCACGATTGGATGGGCGTGAACTGACGGGACAATTACGTGACGCCGGGTATACGCTCCCAGTGCTCATGCTGACGGTCCTCGATGCGATGAATGACAAAAAGCGCGGGTTTCATGCCGGAGCAGATGACTATGTCGTGAAACCGATCGATCTTGAAGAACTTGAATTACGAATTGAGGCATTGTTACGACGAGCGCGCATTCATCACAGTCATCAGATTCAGTTGAACGACTGCGTACTCGATGAGACGACGATGACGTTAGAAACGACTTCTGAGACGATCGAACTCCCTCGCAAAGAGTTTGAACTCCTCTATTTTTTGGCGACGCATTTGAATCAAGTCTTCACCCGGCAACAACTGTTAGACCGGATTTGGGGATATGAGACGGAGAGTGAGACCCGAACGGTCGACGTCCATATTAATCGACTGCGTGCGCGTCTTAAGCCGATTGATGCATTTCAGATCAGTACGGTGTGGGGACTCGGTTATCGATTGGAGCTGAAAAGATGAAACGATTTATTAGTACCATCTACGGACGATTTTTAATGATTTTCTTCGGGCTCTTGTTGATTCCAATCCTCTTGACGTTCACGATTTTTTTGACCTTTCAGTTCAATGCACTGAAGACACAAGTCGAAGAAATGTTGGTAGACCGGGCCAACAGCATGCAGATGGCCTCACAAGATTACGGTCTAGCATCTGATGCGGTCTTGGACCTCTTTGATGATGCGACACTGAATGCCCAGACGATGCGTTATGACCGTGCGAAATGGAGCATTTCGGAACGAGCGACATTAGAACGGGGTGAAGTGCTGTCACAGACGGACCGTCTTCCACAAGTCGCTTTTTTACTCGACGAGACTGTGGTCACGTTGTCTCCGAACGCAGACGAGAATCCGATTTCAATCTTTCGTGACGTGTCGTTACAGACCTTGTTCCTGACAGCACTCATTTCAAGTGTTCTCATTCTCTTCGCCGTTCGCCTGATGACGCGACGCATCGACCGTGTCACGGACGCCGTCAGCCGTGTGACTACTGGAGACTTGTCGGTACGAATCCATGACGTGGCAACAGATGAGATCGGCATGCTCGCGAAGCAGTTCAATCAGATGACCGAGACGCTTGAAACGAATGAAACGAAGAATGAGGAATTGGCATCCGTGATGGCACATGAATTTAAGACGCCGGTCGCTTCGATTTTAGGATATGCCACGTTGTTGAAAAGAGGCGGAACTTCTGAAAAGCAAATTGAGTATGCCGATAAAATTGAGCGTGAAGGAAAGCGACTATCGCGTTTGTCACAAGACGTGCTCCGGCTGGCGAAATTAGACCACACGATTGTCGGTCTACATGCGACAGAACTGTCTCTCAGTGAGCAGATTCGGGAGACAATCTTATCCTTAGACTCAGAGATGACACGCAAACGAATGAAGCTAGATTTGACTATGGACGAAGTCGTGATGAAGGGGGATGCTTCCCTTCTACAGCAAGTTTGGACGAACCTCCTACAAAATGCTGTCGAATATGCATATGAAGAAAGTACACTGCATCTTCTAGTCAAAGAAGATGCGACGCATATCACATGCGAGATTCGCGACGAAGGAGAAGGCATGACACCTGAACAAGTGGACCGAGCGTTCGAACGCTTTTATCAGGCCGACACATCTCGTCATCGCAACGGTTCAGGACTAGGGCTAGCCATCGCCCGTCAAATCGTACAGTTACATGGTGGAGAGATTACATTATCGAGTGAGAAACAGATTGGGACAACGGCGAAGGTCGTCTTTCCAAAGGAGGACAGGTAAAGCACCTGTCCTTATTTTCGTAGATTCACACCGCCGGCAACGAGCGGTCCTTCATAGGTGATCGTATAGATAATCCGGGCGATGTCTTCCGCTGTCTCTTCCGAAGACGGATTGTTTAACCACTCATAGATGACGCCCATGTGAGCCGAAGAAAGATAGGCGACGAGATATGGAGGCGGGACCAGCATCTTATCCGGATTAAACAAGGTTACAGGCGAGCGCTGAAACAAGGCAGCTTGCATAAATTTTCGAAGTTTTGCCTGGAACATCGGGTCTCCGTTCGGTCCGAGGAGCGGCTTCATGATGATTTGGTTGTCTTCGATGAAGCGGATGAACGGGACGAGGTAATGGTACGAGTTGTCGGTTCGCTCGTCTCCAAAGATGTGGGGGAGATGATGAATCAACTTCCGTTCAGCCTCTTCAAAGATTTCGTTGACGCATTTTTCCATCAATTCGAACTTATCCACATAGTGACTATAAAAGGTGCCTCGATTGATGCCGGCTCGTTCAGTCAATTGCTTGACGGTGACGGCCTCAAATCCCTGTTCCTCAATGAGACTAAAGAAGGCATCTTTGATCAGCTTCTTCGTCCGGATGACGCGTAAGTCAGTTTGTTCCATATTATTTCTCCTTTTCCTCAACACATTCATTCCATCTGTCGGAAAACCGACACGATGACCGATATTGACGATTGTTGCCACCGTGAACGGGAACTATACTGAACATATAAACCAACACGGTGTCGATTATCTTGAGTATACACGATGAGGCGCCGAAAAGGAGTGACAGAAATGAACATTCAACTGCAACACGTCGACAAGTCGTTCGGCGACCAACTCGCCATCGACAATATCGACTTCACCATCCCATCCGGAGAGATTTGCTGCTTACTCGGACCGTCTGGATCTGGGAAGACGACGCTCATCCGACTCATGATTGGCGCCCTCGCACCGGACAAAGGAAGTGTACACATCGGCGAAACGAAGATGCCAAACATGGACATGCTCCAACAAATCGGATTTATGCCGCAGAACGATGGCTTGTACGAAGACTTGTCGGCCGAAGCGAACCTCGCCTTCTTCGGGTCGATTTATAAGTTAGGGAAAAAGGCGCTCCAAGAACGCATCACCGAAGTGCTCAACCTTGTCGATTTAACGAACGACCGGAATAAGCTCGTCCGCAATTTTTCAGGCGGGATGAAGAAACGCCTGTCCTTGGCTATCGCCATTTTGCATAAGCCGGACGTGTTGTTTCTTGATGAACCGACGGTCGGAATCGATCCAATCTTACGCCGTCAAATTTGGGATCAGTTTCAAGTGATTCGGAGGGAAGGGACGACCATCATCGTCTCGACGCACGTCATGGATGAAGTGCTCGAATGTGATCGAGCCGCGCTCGTCTATAATGGACGGTTGATCGCCTATGACCATGTGCAAGATTTGCTCGACCAGACCGAGAACGGTCGCGTCGAAGAACTGTTCTTGATTGCTGGGAAAGAGGAGGTGGGTGACCATGCGTAACTTAGCAAAGCGTGTCATCTTTCAGACGTTGAATGATAAACGAAGCGTCGCCTTGATTTTGATTGCGCCACTTCTTATTTTGACACTCGTCTACTTCTTACTCGGGGACTCGGATTACGTGCCGACTGTCGTCCTGGACGACAGTGCACCCGAACAGCTCGTCAATGCGTTTGAAGATGAGACGCTCGAAGTGGAACAGGCATCGTTCGATGATCCAAAAGTATATATCGAAGACAATGAACATGTCGATGCCGTGTTTGAAATGAATCAAGAAGGAACGACCATCACGTTACGCGAACCTTCGACGAAGTCGTCGAAGGCGGTTGGTGAGATTCAAGATGCGTTGACGACGCTCAATCCCGCAGCCGAGATCGATACGTCATTCGTCTATGGGAAAGAAGGACAGTCGACGTTCGATTCGTTCGGGTTTGTCTTCCTATCCCTCTTCTCGTTCTTCTTCGTGTTCATCCTATCGGCGATGGCACTCGTCAAAGAACGGAGTGGCGGTACGCTCGAACGACTGTTGATGACTCCGATCAAGCGAGGGCAAGTCATTTTAGGATATACACTCGGGTACGGGACGTTTGCGGTCGTCCAGTCGATTTTCATCGTGCTCTATTCGATTTATGTGCTAGGTCTGTCTTCGCTCGGGAATATGGCGTGGGTCATGTTGACGATGCTACTCATGGCGGGTACGGCGGTGCTCTTCGGGGCGACCATCTCGGTGTTTGCCCGATCGGAACTACAAGTCGTACAGATGATTCCGTTCACTATCATCCCGCAAGTGTTCTTCTCGGGACTCATCCCGCTCGACTTGATTCCATACGGTCTCGGGAACTTGAGTTACGTCATGCCAATCTTCTACGGAGCGACAGCGATCAAGGAAGTCATGATTTACGGAAGTGGCTTCTCAGGCATCTGGATGTATTTACTCGGTTTGATTCTCTATGCAGGTGTCTTGTACCTCTTGAATATGCGGGCGCTCGGGAAATACAGAGGACACTAAGTTAAAAGGACAACACCCAGTCTTGAAACTGTTGAAACGCCGGGATTTGATTGGCCAGTCCGATGACGAGAAACCAAGCACCCGTATAGAAAAATGCAGAGATGGTCGTATAGAACGCATACGTGCGAAGTTTGAGCGATGTGAACCCGGCGATGTAATGGAGCGGGTGCCGAAGGCCAGGGATAAAATAAGAAATTATAATGGTGCGTGCTCCATATTTTTGGTAAAACGCCTCAGCTCTCTTGAGATAACGAGATTCGCGTTGTCGCACGGGTAGGATACGATGAAGCCCTTTCCCGATTAAATAAAACCAGCCGAATGTGAGCGTGAAGAGAATCCACGTGGAGACGAATAAAAGCCAGCCTGGAATAAAGGCATCCGCGACCGTCAGATGGGTGATCATCAAGACGTCGTCAGATAATGGGGTAAACATGATACCGATGGCAAGCATGCCATAATGTATGATCATTTCCATAATAATTCACTCCTTACCTTGTCTAGTATTCACTCGCAAGCGTAAGGAGTTTTTAGTATTCTCTTAAGAAATCTTAAGAAGTTGGAAAGGAAGTGCCGTTACTGAGTTTGTTACACTCATTAATAGAGGAAATGAATGTAGTTTACTAGTGAAAAACGAGGAGGAAAGAGATGCGTTCACAACCCGTCATCTGTATCGCTGACGACGATGAAGCGATTCGAGAATTACTTGCTATCTATTTAAAAAATGAAGGATATGCACTCCGATTTGCGAAAAATGGACAAGAAGTGCTCGACCTCGCGTCGACCGAAACGATCGATTTACTCATTCTAGATTTGATGATGCCTGTCATGGGTGGGATTGAAGCTTGTATTGAAATTCGAAAGACGCAGTTTATGCCGATTTTGATGCTCACAGCCAAAACGAGCGACTTGGATTTGATGCAAGGCATTTCCGTTGGAGCGGACGACTACATTAAAAAACCGTTTAACCCACTTGAAGTGACGCTGCGTGTCAAATCGTTACTCAGAAGATATCGTGATTATGGGTCAGATCGAGCAGACCTCACGAGTACACTCGTCTTTGAAAATGTGACACTTGATTTACAGACGCGACAATGTCGAAAGGATGAGATGTTGATTCGACTTACACCGAAAGAGTTTGATATTCTCGCCTATTTTATGCGTCATCCGAATCAAGTGTTAACAGTTGAACAGATTTACGAGGCGGTGTGGGGTGAGGCAGCATTTGAGGTCGACAACACAGTGATGGTCCACATCACAAAAATCCGAGAAAAGTTAGAAGACACACCACGAAAACCGACCATTATCAAGACGGTGTGGGGCGTGGGGTATCGATTATGAGACGGAGACAATGGGATCGCTTGCTAGTGAAGTTGATTGGTATCATTTTAGTCAATGCATTGATTGCGACGATTGCTTTTTTAATCATGGGCTATTCGATCAGTTTATACTACATTGAGAACGAAACAACACCAGATCCGCTGACGTCCAATCTTATGTTTTTAGGGGTGACGTTCATTGTTATTTTGATCTTTATTATTGGATTTTCCCTGATGATGCGGAAAACACTTCGAAAAATCACGTATTTATCGAGTGAGATTGAACAGATTGCAAACGGTGACCTCGGTCGAACTGTCAAAGTGGAGGGTCGAGACGAAATCGCGTCGCTTGGAGAGAGTGTGAATCGGATGTCAGCTCAATTAAGTGAATTATTTGAGAAGGAACGGGCGCATGAAGAAGAGCGGAATCAACTATTCTCCAACCTGTCGCACGATTTGCGGACACCGCTCACGAGCATCAAAGGCTATACGCAACTCCTGCAAATGAACCGCGAGCTGACAGCTGAAGAGAACAATCATTTTCGTATTCTGAATGAAAAAACGGCGCAGCTTGAACATCTACTCGATCAGTTGATGGACGTGAACCGCCTCTATGCCCCACACATGCAACTAAAAAAACAGAAACTCAACTTGAGTTTGTTGACGACCCAGCTCATCCACGAGATGGAGCCGTTATTTAAGGAAAGAGGTCATCGATTACACCTGTCGATTCAATCTGACCGATGGATAGAGGCTGATCAAGAACAGCTCATTCGTGTATTTGAAAATCTTTTCTCGAATACTTGGAAATACGCCGAGCAAACGAGTCCAATCGAGATTAGACTTCAAACGAAAGGACAACAGATTGAATGGTCTATTTCAAATGCGACAACGGCTGAAACGATTGAAGCCATCCCCCATCTCTTTGATCGCACGTATCGCGTCGATTCGTCGAGAGGGGTCACTCCAGGTGATGGATTGGGTCTATCGATTGCCCGTCAAATCATTTTGTTACATGGAGGACAGTTGACAGCGGAACCGCTAGAGGGTCAGATCATTTGTTTTCGGGTATCGTTTCCGACTCATCAACATATAGAACGTGAGTAAATAGCTGTCCTTCGTTTTGAAAGTCGTAGTTCATAAAAGGCTGCGACTTTTTGTGTCGAGCAAATAACCTCAAAAAAAAAGCACTCGGACCATTGTCCGAAATGCTCATTAGCGTTTGAGTAACAACATCACGCCGGTCACGAATAATGCGATTCCGCTCGCGAGTCTAACTTGTTTGCACGTCACGTTCTTTCACCCCTACATTTCCTCATCGTTTTGCTTTAGCGACACGTTTTGGTGTTTTCGACATTTCTTGATAAATCGAAAGAATCTCGGTCCCGTAATTTCCTTTCGGCTGCATGGCCCATTTTTGGTGAAGAGATGGCCACGTTTTCGCAGAGCCTCGCTTGACGAGATGGAAGCGTGGGTCGACTTGTTTCGTGTTCAGTGCATCGTTTGAAGCGTATGCTTTTAGATGCTGAATTTGAGCAGTCACCCCTTGTTGTGGGGAACGGAAAAAGTGACCTTTTACACCATTTCCAGTCGTCCCGATTCCAGAGTAGTTATGCTGCTTCGGAAGGACATCGCCACCGTAACGGAAATAACCGGTCTCTTTCAATGCTTGTGCGAATGCGACATCCCCACGAACACCTTCCTTAGCGCCGATGATGACGAAGAGTTTCGCCAAATCTTCGACAGACGTTTTTGCGAGTCGGACATCACGAGGATTCTTCTTTTTTACGTAATCCGCCATTTGTTGCGGAGTCAAAGCCGATACTCCCATAATAGCACTATTCTGCTTCTTCGGGGCCGCCTCAACGATTGATGCGGTCGAGAGAAGAGAAGATGTGATCAGCAGAAATGCGATCATCAAGCTAAACACTTTTTTCATCATATGTACCCTCCTAAACGAATTTTATCCATTGAGAAATAATACCATATTAGGATTAAATTTTAATTTCAGATTTATTTATGTAGGGAATGAGAAATTAAAAAAGCCGCTCTGAATCAATTCATTCAGAACGGCTTTTCCTATTAATTCGCTTGTTTCAATTCTTCAATAGCTTCTACATTGTCATCGAACTTCCGTACATCCACGCGTTTCACGAAAAATGCTAAAACGAGTGCCAAGAGGTTCATCCCGAGTGCGACATAGAACGAATATTGAATCCCAGACAAGAGGGCTTGCTGAGTGATGGCACCCATCGAGCTCTCAGTGAGTGTCGCAGGATCAATTCCGGTCATCAATGATTCAGCTTCCGTGCGTGTCACCGAGTTCATGATAGTGACGAGGACTGCCGTACCAATCGCACCAGATACTTGTTGGGCCGTGTTGTTGATGGCCGTTCCGTGCGGATTGAGGCGAGTCGGTAACTGGTTGAGTCCATTTGTCATGATCGGCATCATGACCATCGACATCCCGAACATACGCAATGTGTACGTTAAGACGATATACGTGTACGTCGAGTCAAGTTGGACGTGAGCGAGCATGTACGTCGATACGGCGGTGATGGTCAATCCGGTAATTGCCAATAATTTTGGCCCGAATCGGTCAAACAGTTTACCCGTGATTGGCGACATGATTCCCATGATGATCGCACCAGGGAGAAGCATGAGCCCTGAATCGAGTGGCGAGATGCCACGTACGCTTTGGACGTAAGCCGGTGTCAAAATCATACCGGAGAACATGGCGACCGCATTGACCATCGCAATGACTGACGCGAGTGCGAACATCGGATGTTTGTAAGCACGCAAGTCGAGTAATGGTTTTTCCATATGAAGCTGGCGGTAGATGAAGGCGATCAATGAGATGGCACCGACAATCATCGTCGCCAAGACGATTGGGTTATCCCAGCCGTCCGAGCTTGCTGAGCTGACACCGTACAAAATTCCACCAAATCCGAGTGTCGATAAGACGAGTGACAAGTAATCGAGAGATTGGTCTTTGTTTTGGACCATGACGTTCTCCGCTTTCCAAACAGCGAGCGCGAGACCGATGATGGCGAGCGGTAAAATCATTTCGAATAAGACGCGCCAGTCATAGTACTCGACGATATAACCCGAGAGTGTCGGTCCAATCGCAGGTGCCGAGATCATGACGAGCCCGAAGATTCCCATCGCCATTCCCCGTTTTTCACGAGGGAAGCTGACGAGCATGACGTTCATCAAGAGTGGTCCCATTGTCGAGGCTCCGACGGCTTGAATCATCCGACCGCTCAACAACCAGCCAAAGTTTGGCGAGAAGGCCGCGATCGCCGTACCGATGGCGAAGATACTCATCGAGGTGATGAACAAGCTTCGGTTAGAAAAACGAGTGATCAAATAGGCGGATGCCGGGACGAGTACACCTGTCACGAGCATAAAGCCTGTCGCGAGCCATTGAACGGTCGAGTAGTCTGCAATCTCGAGGTCGACCATGATCGATGGGAGCGCGACGTTGAGTAATGAGTTGTTTAAAAATGCGATAAACGCACCCGCAAAGAGGACCGCCAGCATAACGTAAGGCGGTTTCTTTTGGAATTCTGGTTTCATATGGATGGCTCCTTTATTTTCTAAATAGTTATGTGTTGGTAAGTGTCGATGAAATGATTTTATACCCGTTGTATAAATAAAGCAACCTTTTTGTACTATTAGTCTAAAATGGTTTTCGGTGCTATAGTAAAGGTACAAACCAGACAGAACGGAGCCATGTAAGAATGAAAGAGAAAAAAAGAAAAGTCGCAGATATTGCCATGTCTCTCTTCATTGAAAATGGAGTGCAACACACATCGGTGCAAGAGATTATCGACCGTGCCAACATCTCCAAAGGGACGTTTTATAACTACTTCTCATCGAAGACGGATTGCGTGGCCAGTATCCTCGAGAACTTACGATATGATGCAGGACAGCGCCGGATCGAAATGCAGATGGGGCGGGATAAACGAGATCGTGACGTCTTTATCGAGCAAATCTCGATATTGATTCAATTGAACGAAGAGCGGAACTTACATGCGTTATTTGAATCAATCATGTCGTCAAACGAGAATGAATTGAAGAAACTCGTACTTCAACATCGTATTTATGAAATTGAATGGATTGCGATGCGTTTGACGGAAATTATCGGAGAGGCTGTCAGACCGTATTCGATGGAATTAACGGTTCTCTTCAACGGAATGTTACAACATATCTTGTTCACGAATCGAATCACGAATGCCGCTTACTCTCCTCAAAAGGTCGTTCGAAGTTTATACGCGTATGTCGAATTGATTGCCGCTCGAATGATGGAGACAGGGGAGCACGTCTTGAACCCGGTCACGGTCGAGCAAATGCGCGGGACGACAGATAAGCATCTCATTACAATCGAAGAATTGATTGAGATGGCTGCTCGCATCGATGAGCATGTCGAGATGACGGAAGAACAACGTGATTTGTTCGATGCGATATCGTACGAGCTCAAACAAGAGCGTCTTCGAAAAATCGTGTTAGAGCAATTGTTGAAGCCGTTCCAGCGTCTATTTAAAGGCGTAACGGGCGAAACAGAAGTGCAAAAATTTACGAATCTCGTGTGGTTGTATACGCGGACACATTAAGGACAAAAATTTCCCGATACAGTAATATAGAAGAAATAAGGAATGGAAAAAAGAATCAAAAAGTTTCCTCGAAAAAGAATTGATTCCTACAAATCCATACGCTACAATCAAATTACCGAAAGCGCTTTCGGGAAGAGGAGAATGAAATGGGTACGATTTATGATTTAGCCAAAAAAACAGGATTCTCAATCACGACAGTGTCCAAAGCGTTGAACAATTATAAAGACGTGAGTGACAAGACGAGAGCGAAGATTCTTCAAGCCGCTGCTGAGATGGACTATTTGCCGAACGCACATGCCCAGTCGTTATCGACGAAAAAATCATGGGCGATTGGGGTCATGTTCTCAGAAGCGAATGAAGTCGGGATGAAGCACCCGTTCTTTAACGGAATCATCGAAAGTTTTCGTCACGCGACAGAGGAGCAGGGCTACGATTTGATTTTCGCCTCGCGGAATCTGCGCAATCGTGACATGAGTTACCTCGAACATTTTAAACACCGTGCGGTCGACGGCATCGTCGTCATCTGCTCGGACCGAATGGATGAGCAAGTTCAAGAGCTCATGCGAAGCGACATCCCGATCGTCGTCGTGGATATGGACAGCGCTAACTGTAGCGTCGTCTATTCCGACAACATCGAAGGAGCTCGTCTCGCCGTGAATTATCTCTATGAACTCGGTCACCGTAAAATTGCCCACATCGCTGGGGATGAGACGATTGACGCTGGAGCGGCACGGATCAAAGGATATGAACTTGCGATGCAAGAGCTGGACCTTCCGATTCGACCGGGCTACCTCGTCAACGCCGGTTTCTTCTCGGTTGAGGAAGGCAAGCAAGCGATGGAACGATTGCTTGAACTAGACGATCAACCGACTGCAGTCTTTGTGGCCGGGGATCAAATGGCAATCGGTGTCATCGAAGCCATTCACGAACACGGTCTTCACGTCCCGAATGACATCTCTGTCATCGGATATGATGACATTGAAATGATTCAATACATCACGCCGAAACTGACCACGATTCGCCAAGATACGGACGAAATCGGGGAAGCGGCAGCAGAACTTTTACTTGAACAAATGACCGCGAAAGAGCGACTCACTGAACGTCGCGTCATTCCGGTACGCTTAGTCGAACGGGCATCCTGTGCACCGGTCAAACAGTGATTTATAGCCAATGATATTTCGAAGTCGCTCTCTTTTCTTCAGTGGATGGAGAGGGGAGCGCGATTTCGAAAGTCATTTTTAGAGAAAATCGAAACCGCTTTCGATATTTTATTTCAACTAAACCGAAAGCGCTTTCGATAATTTTAAACCTCTTTTTGCAAGCGCTTTCTACTATTACTTATAAAAAGGATGGGAACAACACATGCGTAAATTAGTCAGCTTACTTACACTCGGAGCACTTTCAGTTGGCGTCTTGAGCGGCTGCTCAGACAGCGAAGGCGGAGCTTCTGAATCAAAAGATGACGTCTTAAAAGTTTGGTCATTTACGGACGAATTAAAAGAACCAATTAAAACTTATGAAGAGAAGAACGGTGTCAAAGTTGAATTGACTATCGTCCCGATCGCGGACTATCCAACGAAATTGAAGCCAGCACTTGAGAGTGGCGTTGGCGCACCGGACGTCTTCACGGGAGAAATCGCATTCCTTAAACAATGGGTTGATGCAGGTTATTGGGAAAACCTTTCGGACGAGCCATACAGTGTCGATGAAATCGCAGACAACTACGTCCCGTACGTGTTTGACCTCGGGAAAGATAAAGATGGAAACGTTCGCGCTCTTTCATGGCAAACGACACCAGGTGGCGTTTACTACAAACGTAGCTTAGCAAAAGAAGTACTTGGTACAGACGACCCGACTGAAATCGGCGAAATGATGAGTTCGATGGACGGCGTCTTCGAAGTTGCTGAGAAGATGAAACAAAAAGGATACAAGATGTTCCCAGACGAAGGTGCGATCCGTTGGTTCTCACAAGGAGCAAACCCAGAAGCGTGGGTCAACGATAAAAACGAACTCGTCTTGACAGAAGATAAGATCAACTACATGGACTATGCGAAAGAACTTCGTGAGAAGCAATACACTGCGCTCGCACCAGAATGGTCACCATCATGGTTCGAAGGAATGGATAAGCCAATCAAAGTGAAAGAGAACGGAAAAGAGACAGAGACACAAGTCTTCTCATACGTCCTCCCAACATGGGGTCTCCACTCTGTATTAAAAGAGAACGCGAAACAGACTGCAGGTGACTGGGCTGTCACAAGCGGACCAAGCCCATACTTCTGGGGCGGTACATGGCTCGGAGTCTATGAAGGATCGAAAAACAAAGAAGCCGCTTACGACTTCGTAAAACTCATGACACAGGATGAAGAATTCTTGACAGAGTGGGCACAAGAGACAGGCGACGTACTTGCGTTCAACCCGGTCACAGACAAGATCAAAGACGACTTCAGCGATGAGTTCCTCGGCGGACAAAACAACTATGAGTTCTTCCTCGATGAAGCAGATGAAATCACACCAGGTATCGTCACGAAATACGACCAACAGCTCGATACACTTTATGGTGCATCTGTCCTTCAGTATGTAGAAGGGAAAAAGTCAAAAGAAGAAGCGATTGAAGAGTTCAAAAAACAAGCGAAGAACGCTTATCCAGACATCGTTGTAGACTGACGATGACCAACACGAGGGGGGAGCTCCCCCCTCGGTTCTTATGGAAGGAGAAATACACGTGAAAAAACTAGATCGTTACGGCTATCTGTTCATCGCCCCGTTCTGGGTCGTCTTCTTGACATTCAGCATCTATCCGGTCCTCTTAACGCTTTATTATAGCTTCACGAACTATACGGGGAGCCCGGGTGAAGAGGTCGTCGGGTTTGCGAACTACACACGGTTGTTGACGGATACGTACTTTATCGAGGCGTTTTTCAACACCATCAAAATTTGGGGAATTAACTTCGTCTTGCAGATTGGATTGGCGCTTCTCTTGGCACTCATCTTCTCTGATCTTCGTTTGAAGTTAAAAGGACTCTCGTTCTTCCGCTCGTTCTTCTATCTTCCAAACTTGATCACAATCAGCTCGGTCGCGCTCTTGTTCGGTATTTTGCTCGACTGGCAGCACGGTTCACTCAACATGGTGTTGATGAAAATCGGCTTGATTTCGGATCCAATCAACTGGTTGGCAGAACCGGTGACGGCACAGTTATCCGTTTCACTCATTTTGACATGGATGTGGTTCGGTCACTCCTTCATCATCGTCATGGCGGGTGTATCAGGAATCTCGACAGATTATTTCGAAGCCGCTCACATCGACGGTGCAAACCGTTGGCAGATGTTTACGAAAGTGACATTGCCGCTCTTAAAACCAATTCTTCTCTACATCATGATCACATCACTCATCGGTGGACTTCAATTGTTCGACCTTCCGATGTTGATCACCGATGGAATCGGTTCACCAGACGGTTCATTGAACACGATGGTGCTTTACTTGTACAACCAAGCCTTCAAGTACAACAACTATGGCTATGCGTCAGCGGTCGCTTACGGCCTATTCTTGATCACGCTGATCTTCTCGGCGGTCGTCTTCAAGGGTATGTTCCGTAAAGAGCGCGCGACACAGAAGGGGGCGTAAGCAATGGAACAAAATGCGGAATCACGGCGAATGCTTCCAGATAGCGAAGCGCAGCCGAAACGGAAAGAGGAGCGTCCGCTTAAAGTGGCGCCGCCTTCTAAGAAGACAACGAATAAGCGATTCGCACGAGGTTTGATTTATACAGGGCTCATCCTTCTCGCGATTATCTGTTTCATTCCGTTCTTGATGATGATTGTCAATGCGACACGGACGAATGGAGAAATCATGGCTGGGTTCTCACTTCTTCCGGGGACGGCGCTCACAGACAACTATGCGACGCTCAGCGAATACATCAACATTTGGAACGGCTTCAAGAACAGCTTGATCATCTCTGTATCGGTGACGGTCTTGTCTGGTTACTTCTCAGCCCTAACGGCTTACGGCTTTACGTTCTATAACTTTAGAGGGAAGAATGCGATGTTCATCTTCATGCTTGTCATGATGATGGTGCCAGCGCAACTCGGACTCATTGGATTCTATGAGATCTCAAAAACGCTCGGTATTTTGGACACGTTCATTCCATTGATTGTCCCAGCGATTGCAACACCGTTCACCGTCTTCTTCATCCGTCAATATACGCAAGCGACGCTTCACATCAGTTTGATTGAAGCGGCACGGATTGACGGTGCGAGCGAGCTACGTATTTTCCACACAATCGCACTTCCAATGATGATGCCAGCGATTGCGACGATGTCGATTTTCACGTTCATCGGCTCATGGAACAACTACTTGATGCCACTTGTCCTCTTGTTCTCGCCTGAGAAATACACGTTGCCTGTTTTGATGGGCTTCTTGAAAGGATCACAAGTCGCAGAGAACCTCGGCTCGCTTTACCTGGGCATCGCAATCTCGGTCGTACCGATTATGATTGCCTTCTTGTTCCTCTCGAAGTACATCGTCAGCAGTATTTCGGCAGGTGCTGTCAAAGAATAAATATAGAGAAAAGAGGAAAACACTATGCATTTTAAGAAAGACTTCGTATTCGGGACAGCCACGTCCTCGTACCAAATTGAAGGCGCACATAACGAAGGAGGCCGTACTCCTTCCATCTGGGATATGTTCTGTGACATCGACGGGCGCGTGTTTGAAAAGCATAACGGCGATGTCGCATGTGACCACTACCATCGTTACGAAGAAGACATTAAGCACATCAAAAAGCTAGGTGTCGACACGTATCGATTCTCCATCGCGTGGCCACGAATCTTCCCTGCCAAGGGAGAGTACAACCCAGAAGGGATGGCGTTCTACAAAAACTTGGCGCTGTGTCTCCGTGAAGAAGGAATCAAACCAGCCGTCACCATTTATCACTGGGACCTTCCGATGTGGGCTCACGAAGAAGGTGGCTGGGTCAACCGTGAATCGGTCGACTGGTTCCTCGATTATGCGAAAGTCTGTTTTGAAGAGCTCGATGACATCGTCGACTCTTGGATCACTCACAATGAGCCTTGGTGTGCCGGCTTCCTCGGCTATCACGTCGGTGTTCACGCACCGGGTCATCGTGATATGAACGAAGCGGTGCGCGCCGTGCACCATATCTTGTTGTCGCACGGAAAAGCGGTCGAGTTGTTGAAGCGAGAGATGACGTCCACGACCCCGATCGGCATCACGCTCAACTTATCACCGATGTACGCGAAGACGGATTCGGCGAATGACCGCCTTGCGATGAACAATGCCGACGGGTATTCGAATCGCTGGTTCCTCGATCCGGTCTTCAAAGGTGAGTATCCGGTCGACATGATGAACTTGTTCTCCAAATATGTGCATAACTTTGATTTCATCCAACCGGGTGATATGGAGACAATCTCGACAGCTTGCGATTTCTTCGGTATCAATTTCTACAGCCGTGGCATTGTCGAGTTTAACGCAGCAAATGATTTCTTGAAGGCAGACGCTTACTCGGACTACGAGAAGACGGGCATGGGTTGGGATATCGCCCCGAACGAATTCAAAGACCTGATCCGTCGTTTACGCGCCGAGTATACTGACCTTCCGATCTACATCACAGAGAACGGCGCCGCATTTGACGACGTGCTGGAAAATGGCGAAGTCCATGACGATAACCGGATCGACTACGTCCGCCAGCACCTCGAAGCCGTCTCCGATTTGAACGATGAGGGCATGAACATTCAAGGCTACTACCTCTGGTCGCTCATGGATAACTTCGAATGGAGCTTCGGATATGAGAAGCGTTTTGGCATCCTCTATATCGACTTTGAGACACAGGAGCGCATCTGGAAAGACAGCGCGAAGTGGTATGCCGGTGTCATCGCCGACCATAAAGCCAAACACGCGGATAGCGTCGAGGCGTAATATGCATCCATCCCCACCGCTACGGGGATGGATTTTTTGTGTGGAATGCTATCTTTTTGGGAACGAGGATAGGGGAGGGATGTTCTATGAAACGCGAGTTTGCGACATACGAAGTGACGGGTTATGACGACCTTGGGAAAATCAAATTCGTTCATTTGAGAGAAGGCGAGTTCGTGTTGCCAGTTGAGATCAAGGGGGACGACTTACGAAAAATCAAAAAGATGATGGAACTCAATCCAGGTGTGACTGTGATTATTCATGCGGCGATTGACCAGAGACGGATGCGACTGCTTGAGGTGGATGGGTACTCGCTCCGGAAAGAGGATACGTAAAACGCCAGCACCGAAAAATCGGGCTGGCGTTCATTTATGGAAGTAACAAGATTTTCCCCTGGCTCTTCCGACTCTCTAAAAAGGCGTGGGCCGATGCCCCATCGGACAAAGCGAACGTCGTGGGTGGAGGAATGACGAGTGAACCGTCTTCGATCCAGCTGAACAATTCGTGTGACCGGCGAATCCGTTCCTCTATTGAGGTGAGGACGTTCCATAAGTCGCCACCCGTCAACGTCTTGGACGTATCCATGAGCATGCGTGGGTCTACCGGTGTTGGGTCACCTCCGGCCATGCCGTAGAAGACGACCGTCCCGCCAATCCGAGTCGCTTCGAAACTATCCTCTAATGTCGAACCGACCGAGTCATAGACGACATCGGCCCCATGACCGTCTGTGACGTTACGAATCGCTTCGACCCATGCTTCGTCATAGCGATAAGCACGGGCACCATGCGCTTGGACAGTCGCCACTTTTTCGACTGTGGACGTGAGTCCGATGACTTGTCCACCGAGACGTTGAATCATTTGCGTCAACAGTTGACCGACACCGCCAGCGGCTGCGTGTACGACCGCGACATCATCAGGTTGAATCCGATAGCTGTCATGAACGAGGTAATGGGCCGTCAATCCTTGAAGCATGGTCGATGCGGCTGTTTCGAATGAGATGGCATCTGGAAGAGGAATCGCTTTATCGAGCGGGACGGCAACAAATTCTGCGTTGGCGTGCGGGACATCGGCAAAGGCAATCCGGTCCCCGACTTGAAGCGATGTGACGTTCGCCCCGACCGCCTCGATGACACCGGCTCCTTCATATCCGAGAATGTATGGCGGTTCTCCAACGAGATGATAGTTGCCTTTCCGGCGATACACATCGGCATAATTCAATCCGATGGCTTTTGTGCGGACCAATACTTCATCGACTTGTGGCATTGGTGTCGGGACTTCTTCATATGTTAAGACATCGGGACCACCGAATTGATGAAAGACGAGTGCCTTCATGCTGATCACTTCCTTCGTTAGATTCACTCAAACTATAGCATATGCATCTTCTAATATTTGTAGAGACGCCTAAGTAAAAGCCTGAGTTCATTGTAGTGAACTCAGGCTTTGTTCGTCTCAATTTGCTTTCCTGCCTGATACCCGGCCACGAGAATGAATAGGGTACCTATGATGTAAGGAATGACGGACTGAAAGGCGAGACCTGCTGCAAATGAGGAAGATGCAAATAGCGTGAACATGACGGTAACTTTTCTTTTCATCCTAACCCAACTTTCCAATCTTTTCCTACATGATAACAGCCCTCCTCATTACTGAGAAGGGCCGTCGTTTTTGTTTCAGGCTGATGCTTGATCTGAGCCTTCTTGTGCTTTCAATTCTTCACCGTACGAAACGCGGTCTTGAATGCGAACGAACGGGAGGTAGACGGCTACGGCCATGGCGATTGTTGCAATCTGTAAGAGAGCGGCGCGCCATCCGCCAATCAAGAATCCAGAGATGACTGGAGGTGTCGTCCATGGTACTTGAAGCGCGTTGAACGGCTCGACCCAACCCCAAAGGATGGCAAAGTAGACCATGAATGAAGCGATGGCTGGCACGACGACGAATGGGACGAACATGATCGGGTTGAAGACGATCGGCATCCCGAAGATGACCGGCTCATTGATGTTGAAGATACTTGGTGCAAGTGACAACTTCCCGAGCTGCTTCAAGTGTGCCGAGCGTGCAACGATTAAGACGGCAATGATGAAGCCGATTGTAATTCCTGATCCACCGAGTTTCGTGAACACATCGAGGAACTGGATTGTAACGATTTTTGCGTTCTCGCCAGCGACAAGCGTACCACCTGCATCGAGGATGGCTTGGTTTTGAAGTGCGTTCGCTGTGAGAAGGGGTCCCATGATTCCCATGAGGATTGCGGCACCGTGAATTCCACACCACCACATGACGGACATGAGCACCATGATGATGACGGCTCCAGCTAGTGTGTCCGTCAAGTTTTGAAGCGGTGCTTGAAGCACATCATAGATGACTTCTGTGAACGTACGCTCTGCCACCGCTTGGAAAATCGCAAACGTCGCAACGGCGAGCGAGATGATCGCCAAACCAGGAACAAGTGCAGAGAATGAGTTCGATACGCCTGGCGGGACACCGTCTGGCATTTTAATGCTGATTCCGCGTTTGATGAACTGCGAGTAGATGAATCCGACTGTCAATCCGACGAGGATGGCAGCGAGGACACCTTGTCCACCTGTCCATACTTTCGGGATAACCCCGGTAACAGTTTCTCCGCCTTCAGACAGTACAGAAGCCTGTGTGATGATGAGGAACGAGATGATTCCGAGGATACCAGCTGGTACGCCTTCGATTTTTTCATTCTTGACGTACGAGTAAGCGATTCCAAAAACACCGATCAAAGCAAGGATGTCAAACGTCGCACCGACGACTTGCGTGAGCGGGAGTGACCAGTCTGCCCCGAATAAACCTGACATGAAGTCAGCCCAACCTGGAATCGGTAACGCCAGGATGAGAAGGAACAGCGACCCGATGATGGTCATCGGCATCGTGAGGATGAACCCGTCCTTAATCGCAAGGACGGGCTTGGCGTTCGCAAAACGAACAAAAGCAGGGGTGAACTTTTCAAATACTCTTTCTAAGCGGCTCATAGGGGAACCTCCTTATAGGTCTTCAGCGCGCGTGGCGATGATCTCTTTATACCAATGGAACGACTGTTTCTTCTTCCGTGCGAGACCGTTGTTGTGGTCGACATAGATGAAGCCGTATTGTTTCTTATAACCGTTCAACCAGCTGAGTAGGTCGATTACAGACCAAGCATAGTAACCGGCAACGTTGATGCCTTGTTGAACAGCATGTTTGACTGCACGAAGGTGTCCTTCGATGTACTCGATCCGTGGCGTGTCCATGATCTCACCGTCGACGATTGGGTCGACATCACCGAGACCGTTCTCTGTGATATAGATTTTGACGTCGCCGTAACGATCTTTCAGCATGTGCATCCCAGCGAGGAACGCTTCCGGTGAGATCTCCCAATCCCACTTCGTATATACTTTGTCATCCATCTTGACCGTCTTGTAGACGCCATCGAACGATGGGTTACCCGGACGACCTGTCGAGTTCTCACGTCCACCGGCCATGACGAGCGCCGAGTCATTCTTCATGACGCGCTGCGGGCTGTAGTAGTTGAGACCGATAAAGTCGTTCATCGGAGCGGTACGTTTCAAGACGTCGAGTTCTTCCTCCGTCATTTCAGGAAGGAGGCCTTGTTCGCTTAGACCGTTCACGACGTACTCTGGATATTCACCTTTCAAGATCGGGTCATAGAACCAATGTGTCGCATAAGCGTTCGCATGCATTTCGGCAAACTTGTTCTCCTCTGCGTCATCGATACTGAACGCCGGGTTGAACACGTGTGTGATCCCGATTTCGCCAGTATGACCGTTTTGTTTGAAGAGCTCAACGGCACGGGCGTGAGCGACGAAGACGTTATGTGTCGTTTGGAAATATCCTTTGACGTCGCCTTCGATACCTGGCGGGTGTGCGCCTGTTAAGTATCCAAGTGAGCAGAAGATGACCGCTTCGTTGAACGTGATCCAGTGGTTGACACGGTCACCGAACGATTGGAAGCAAGTATCTGCGAAACGGACGAATGCGTCAACTGTCTCTTTGTTCTTCCAGCCGCCTTTTTCTTCAAGTGCTTGTGGGAGGTCCCAATGGTAGAGCGTGACGAATGGGACGATGTCATGTTTCAAACATTCGTCGATCAAGTTGTTATAGAACTCGAGTCCTTTTTCGTTCACTTCACCCGTACCGTTCGGGAAGATACGCGGCCATGAGATGGAGAAACGATACGATTCGAGTCCCATCTCCGCCATGAGCGCGATATCTTCTTTATAACGATGGTAATGGTCGACTGCGACGTCGCCGTTTGTGTTTTCAAATGTCTTACCAGGAATTTTCGAGAAGACGTCCCAGTTCGAGAGGCCTTTCCCGTCCTCGTTCCATGCGCCTTCGACCTGGTAAGAGGCCGAAGCAGCGCCGAACAAGAAATCTTTAGGCATTTTCAAAGTCATCACCTCAGTTTATTTATTTACAAGTTTCAATGAGTGGTCTAATACTTTCGCACCGTTCATCATGCCGTAGTCGACTGTGTTGATGACGTCGATTGGAACACCTTTTGGTTCGCAGATTTGCTTCCCTTTTGAAAGGAGGTACTTCACTTGTGGTCCGAGAAGTGCAACGTCGATGTTGTCAACGTAAGTTTCCATCTCCGATTCTGGGTAAGCTGCGATTTCAGCTTCGATGCCACGTTCAGAGGCAACCGCTTTCATTTTTTCTACTAACATACTTGTTGACATACCTGCCGCACAGAAGAGTCCGATTTTAATCATTGTTGATCCATTCCTTTCAATTCGTTGATTTCGTTTTGCATGTTCATCATATATCCAAGCATTTCTTTGACGAGAATCGTGTTCATCAAGTGATCTTGCGCATGCACCATGAGGACACCGACCGTTGCCGATTTACCTTGTGCTTCGAGCGTCACGAATTTCGTTTGAATCGCATGTGCTTCCTTTAATGTCGCGTCACCAGCAACGACTGCCGCCTCGGCTTCTTCTTTCTTTCCTTCTTGCATGAGGAGCATCGCTTGATGGTAGCTCGCTTTGGCGTCACCCGAGAGGGCGATGAGACCGAAAATATCTTCCGGTGAGATTTCGATTGTTTCAGAAACCATAATATCTCTCCTTTTTGTATGGATAACTAAAATTCATAGGTACAAATATTTTCTACACGTTGATAGTAGCACGAAAGCGTTTTCGTGTAAACCCTTTCTTTTCGAAAAAATGCATAAAAAATGCGCGCGAGAAAAGCATCTCTCGGGCGCGTTTAGGACTTGATGTTCGAGACTTTGAGCATTTTGACATGTTTAAAATGATGAATGGAACGAGAGACGTCGAAGATTTGTCCGTTCGTCAAATAGACGGTGTTGTCGACAATCAAGGCTGGGTCATTCTCGTTCAAGTCGAGCAGGTCGGCGGACTCTGAATCTAAAAAGTCTGCGTAAATGACTCGGTCAGCGAATCCGATGGCAAGTTTTTGGTCGCTTCGTAAATACGTGTAGATCGACTTTTGGACGATGTTCTCATCCAAGTAGATGACGAGCTCTTTTCGGAAGTATGAATCCTCTACCGAGAACGGGTGGTCATCAACGAGACGTAGACGCTTAACGAAGTAGACAGGTGTTCCGATTGGGCACTTCATACGTTCGGCGACCTCATCGTTCGCCACTGTCTGTTCGAAGTGTAAGACGCGTGTCTCGACTTTTCGACCGCTGAAGTCACTTGTTAAACCTTGGAGTTTTTCTAAATTGATGTAATCGCTATTGTAATGGTCACGGACGAAGACGCCGCTCCCTTGAACTTGATAGACGTATCCTTTGTTGACGAGGATCTCGATTGCTTTTCGGACCGTGTTACGGCTGACGCCATATTTATTGGCATACTCATCCTCGGTCAATAATTTATTCGTATGTTGGTAGACGTGATTGACGATGTCCGCTTCAATCTGACTTGCAACTTGCTTGTACTTCGGAGACATACAGTTCTACACCTTTCAAAAAAATTTGTGGGAATGAATTTGGTAACAGTATAGCAGATAACCTTTGTAAGCGGATACGTTTCGTTCGTCAATTGTTGAAAAAAGTCGAACGATTCAATGCTAGAATATTCGGAAAATGTGAAACAATAATGGCATAGAGTACGTATAGAGGAGTAATGCACAGGAAAGAAAGGAAGTGCTCTAGTTGACTGAGACACATTGGTATACGGAAGAAACCACATGGCGCAAGTTACACCTTCGGGTCGGCTATACATTATTAGTGTTTGTTGTGACAGCTATCCTTTTATCCTTTTTCGGACGTTACGTCTGGTTGACGATCCCTTTCGTCTTGATTGGAATGGCCATGATTGGATTAGACGTGAAAAAGTATCGGATGCGTCGTACGTATATGAAGGACAGAGATGCCGTACGGTTACTGAAGTGGAACCTGCTTTATGATTTGATCAGTTCAGGTGTGCTCGTCTCCTTGATTTCGACTCTGCTCATTTTTCAATATGACAGTTTGACGTTAGCGATCGGATTGCTCGTATGGGGAGCAGTCAGCGATCAGATATCGCGGATGCTTCAAAAGAAGTTAAATGAACGTGTTCCGCTGTTACATCAGTTAGATTTGGAGCGACGAAATCAATGATTGAACGCATGACACAAGAAAAAGCATGGAAGCGTTTATTCGACCAATGGATCTTCGGCTTGTTTGGAACATTTGTAGTGCTGATGTTACCAATCAGTTTATTAACAGATGATCTTACGTGGGGCGTGCTGTATATCGCCTGTACGCTCATTCCGCTGAACATCTTATATGTGAAACGTTATCGAATGCGCCTGAGGTTTCAACCAGAATTGAAAGGATTGTATCGTCGTCAACTCGTTCGGGACGGGATCAACAGTGCTGCCTTTTTCCTCGTGTTGAATCATCAATTCTTATTTACCTCAAACGTGGCGTATATGGGTGTCACGATATTCATCGGTGGTGCGGTGCTATGGACGTTAAACGTGAACAAACAAACGAAACAACAAGATATGGAGTATATACATTTCGACAAGGAGGCGATATAGGTGGAGCAAGACGTAAAGTGGATGCGACGAATGCGACGTTATGCCGTACCCATCTTGATTCTTTATGTCACGGCCATTATTGTCGCTCTCTTATTAGAGAAAATGTGGCTCATTCCCATCATGGGTTCGGTCTCCGTAATCATCGTCGTGATGGGTTTTCAAGAGATGCGTATCATGTGGCGAATGACCGAGCATCCGAAGGCGCATCGAATGCTTATATTCCAATACGTATTCGAATGGGTGGATGCGATTTTGTTGACGGCGCTCATGGTGACACTTCTGACAGCGGAAGATGTTGGTCTCGTGATCGGTCTCTTTTTCGGGATATGGGGAGTACTCAGTCCGACTCGACAAAAGTGGTTCACGAAGCAACTTAAACAAATCGATCCGGAATTACCGACGTATGAAGAAGTGTTGGAAGGAGGAGAGAAGATATGGAACTATCACCAAAAGTGAAATCGCAAATCGACACGATTCTAAAAGTAGACCGCTTGACGAAATGGGGTGTCGGCATCATCGGCATCGGACTCGTCGTCAGTTTTTTGATTTATGCCTCGTATTGGACACTCTCGGACGGCGTTGTCACGGGAACGTTATATGCGGTGCTCGCCGCAATCTTAACGGGTATTTTTATCCAATATCGGATGTGGCTACGTTTCGTGACGAATCAGACGGCGCGTAACCTCTTATCGTTCAAAATGATGGCACATACGCTCGCTTTGACGGGTGTCGGGATTTACGGCCTCTTTTACTTCACGAGTGAAGCGACGGGTCCACAATCGTTCCGTATGTTCCTCCTTTCGCAGCTGACGTTTTTCGGGATTGAATATTTGGCGAAACGCTTTGACCGGGTCATTCAATCTTATGATGAGAACTATTTGACGGATCAAGATTTAAAAGAGATTCGTGAAGCCCGCGAATATGAGAAGGAGCAACGTCGTGAACAAACGTGATCAGATGAGAGAGTTGACGACATTTGATGAATCGGGAAAGTGGACTGTTAGTATGATGAGTGGGGCACTCGCACTCATGCTTTTCTTCGCTGTAGAGAAAGGTTGGATTTCGTTGGTAGGGGTGTTGTTGATTTCAGAAATCGCTGCCTTACCTGCATGGAAGAAGACATGGGACCGAGAAGCAATCAAGAAACGTTATCTGACATCGAGAGAAGCAAAACGACTTGCGCATTGGAACTCGATTACTGGACTGATTGGGTATCCGTTCGTGATTGTATTTCTATATTTCACAGTTACCGAGCAGATCTCGACGCTTGCTTTCTTTGTAACGATTGCAGTGCTCATACCGAGTTCTATAATGATGCATCGATTGTATGAACAACATATGGTCCGACTTGATGAGAACTATGTCACAGAACGTGAATTAAGAGAAGAACAAAAATGGGGGAGCGCGTGACTCACTCGAGAAAGTAGGAATATGAAGTGAGGATTGCGACGTATAACATTTGGAATCATGACACGCTATGGCAAAAACGAATCGATGCGATTTGCCAAGAAGTAAAACGAATCAACGCGGACGTGATTGCACTGCAAGAAGTCCGTTCTTATGAAAAAGGCAGTGTAGCTCATGATATTGCGGAAGCGACGGGTTATCCGTACTGCGTCTTTCATGCTTACCCCGACTCACCGGACGAAGGACTCGCTTTTTTGAGTAAAGTCCCTTTTTCTTCAGTTGAAGCGATTTGGGAAGAAGATGTGGAAGAGTCAAACTTTTGTGCGACCCGAGTGACGCTTATCTTCGGCGGTCAGGAATGGGGACTCACGAATGTGCATCTGAACTGGCGCTCTTCTTCGATTCGAGAATGCCAGATGGAAGTGGTACGAGACTGGTTAAGCAAGGGGCACCAAAAGGCGATTGAGGTGTTGTGTGGGGATTTCAATGATCATCCTCAATCCACTATCTATGATGATGTATCAGATGCAGGGTGGCTGGACGTGACGACGTTTGTTGGCGAAGAGGCACGCCCGACGTTAGACGTAAAGCACAATCCATACCTACAATCTTCTCATCTCGAGCAACCTGAACGATATGATTGGATTCTGTTCCGTTCGGAATGGAGTGAACTCGAGGTTCAGCATGTCGATGTATTCGGCGACATGCGGACGAGTAGGGATGTTGTACCGAGTGATCATTATGGTGTGGTGGTCGACTTTACCGTGAAATAATGAGGAGGATGTGCGATTGCGCATCCTCTTTTTATTTGAATAGACGAGCGATGAACCCCACACATGCCGCAAAGGGAAGAAGGAGAAGGAGTCCGAGCCATTGATCGCGCCAAACGACAAACCAGAAAGCGGCTTGCAGACATAGGATACCGACTGCGGCAAAAATCACGAATAAGAATGCTTTCTTACGGGTAGAGCGGTCATCCCACCATTCTTTGAAATAAGGGAAACTGCAGAGAAAAGCCATAGCCATGAAGAAAATCGCAGGAAACAACATGACATCTCCTAACGTGCTATTGCCTTCAAATTCGAGCCACCTGGATAAGACGGATAACAGAATGCCGATCAATAGGAAGATTCCACCCATGTGTTTCCCCTCGTTTCTTTACTCGTTACTTGTATCATGCCCGTTCTCTCCCTACTCGAAAACCTGATACATTGATGGCATTTTAGTGAAAGTGGTGACTTTTACATGAACGGTAAAAAAGTATTTAGCGACAAGTTTTCAGATTGCTCTATCCAACACGGCTTGTACTCGATAGCATGAAAGCGTATCTGGAGAAACGGCTAGATATGAAGTGGAAGCGCCAGAACTCTGCGGAGTTGACGAGGACGAAGGTGATCGAGATTTCGGCGGATGCCTTCCAGTCGCGTGTCACGACTGAGAGAGTCTTGATAAAACGTTCGGGTGACCGGGCGGACAAAACGAGACTTGATGACACCACTCAAAAAAGCCCGTTTCCTTTTTCGAGAAATCGAAGCAAAGAGGAGATTTGTTTATGTGTGGAATCGTAGGGATGATCGGACAAGTTGGAACGAAAGAGATTTTATTGAAAGGGCTAGAAAAGCTCGAATATCGTGGCTATGATTCAGCAGGAATTGCATTAGTCGGTGAAAACGTTCGTACGTTCAAAGAAGTAGGACGAATTCAAGCACTCCGTGACATCGTACCGGCTGATGCTGAAGGAACGATTGGAATCGGCCACACACGTTGGGCGACACACGGGGTACCGAGCGTGCCGAACGCCCACCCGCACCAAAGTACGACAGGACGCTTCACGCTCGTGCATAACGGCGTAATCGAGAACGATGAACAATTGAAAGCCACGCTCGACGTCCCGTTCCTTTCAGAGACGGACACAGAAGTCATCGTCCAGCTCATGGAAAAACACTTCGTCGAACTCGGCGATGTCGAGGCGGCGTTCCGCAAGACGCTTTCGGACCTCCACGGTTCGTACGCGATCGCGATGATCGACTCAGAGGACCAAGAACGCCTCTATATCGGGAAGAACAAGTCACCGCTCCTCGTCGGACTCGGGGACGGCACGTTCAACGTCGTCGCATCAGACGCGATGGCGATGCTCCAGGTGACGGACCAGTACCTCGAGCTCCACGACGGTGAGATCGTCATCCTCACACGTGAGGCGGCGACGATTAAGACGCTCGACGGCGAAGTGCTCGAACGCGCGCCATACACGGCCGAGATCGATGCGTCAGATATCGAGAAGGGCACGTACGCGCACTACATGTTGAAAGAGATGGACGAGCAACCGGCCGTCATCCGAAACATCATCCAGCACTACCAGAACGAGAACGGTGACATCGAACTCACGGAAGGCGTGCGTGAGCTCGTGTCAGAAGCGGACCGGATCTATATCGTCGCATGTGGGACGAGCTATAACGCGGGACTCGTCGGAAAAGACATTTTAGAACGCATCGCCGGCATTCCGACAGAAGTGCACGTTTCTTCTGAATTTGGCTACAACATGCCCCTCTTAAGTGAACATCCGTTGTTCGTCTTCTTATCACAATCTGGTGAGACAGCGGACAGCCGTGCCGTCCTCGTCGAAGTGAAGAAACGCGGATACAAAGCGCTCACCATGACGAATGTACCGGGTTCAACGCTCTCACGCGAAGCGAACGAGACGATGCTTCTCCACGCCGGACCAGAGATCGCGGTCGCCTCGACGAAAGCATACACGGCACAGATTGCCGTCCTCGCGATTCTCGCGTACGACATCGCCCGTGCGACAGGGAAAGAATTACCGTTCGACCTGATGCCAGAGCTCGCCCGTGTCGCAACCATCATGGACTCGATCATGGCGCAAAAAGAGTTGTTTGAAGATCTTGCGGAGCGCTACTTGAAAACGACACCGAACACGTTCTTCATCGGTCGTGGGCTTGACGCTTCTGTCTGTCTCGAAGGAGCGCTCAAAGTAAAAGAGATTTCGTATATCCAAGCGGAAGGGTACCCAGGTGGGGAACTGAAGCATGGGTCGATTGCCTTGATTGAAGACGGGACACCGGTCATCGCGCTCATCTCACAACCGAAGACGAACTTGAATATTCGTGGGAACGTCAAAGAAGTCGTCGCCCGTGGCGCGAACGCCTGTATCATTTCGATGCAAGGCGTGGAACATGAGAATGATGACTTCATCTTGCCGCACGTCGAGCCACTCTTGGCACCGCTCATCAACGTCTTACCGGTTCAGTTGATGGCATATTACGCGGCGCTCGCTCGTGGATGTGACGTGGACAAGCCACGTAACTTGGCGAAATCGGTGACAGTGGAATAAACTGAACATAGTGTAAGGCACCTTTCTTCTGGAGAGGTGCTTTTTACTGCTTGCCGATATCTTTGCCAACAAGCAAAATAGTAGGAGAAGTAAGCGGTTCCAACTTATGATTAGATAAAGATAAGCGACGAAAGAAGGGCTGACATGAACGTATACATTGCTTGCCATAGCGGGTTTGTGACAAGTGCGATGGCGGCGAAGTTGTTCGCACAGGCAAGCGAGGGGCGCTTGCTTTGTACGATTACGCACGGAACGATTCAAAACATCCCGAATGAGGTGGATTTGATTCTCTATCAGGAAGGGGCGACCGTGGTCACCCATCCGACCGCACGTGTCCGGTCAGTCCGACAACTCCTGTCGCTCGAGGAATACCGACTACTTGTCGAAGAATGGATGGATGAGCATGAGACATGAGTGGACCGCGAGAGAACGGTCGATTTTACTACACTTATTGGCAACTGAGACATCGACACCGCTCGCCGAAATCGCGCAGGCGGTGAATTTGTCTGAGCGTACGATTCAACGAGAAAGACAATTACTTGAAGGCATCTTAAAAGAGTTCGAACTCGAACTCGCTTGGCAACGAGGGCATGGACTGAGTCTGGTCGGCAAACCATCTGCGAAGCAACAGTTACGAGAAGACCTCATCTTATCCGCAGAAGCGATCCCGACGAGCGAGGACCGCTTATTTGAGCTGGCGTGGCGTCTCTTGTTCGAGAACGATACACTCAAATTGCAGGCGGTCGCCAAACAGATGCACGTCTCGCCGAGCACGTTGACGCAAGACTTAGAGAAATTGGACAGATGGTTCGAAGAGTACCATTTAGAAGTTGAACGGAAAAAAGGTGTTGGGGCTAGAGTGCTCGGTTATGAGTCCGAGAAGCGTAAGCTACTCATCAACGCTCTGCTTGCCCACTGGGACACGCTCGCATTTTATCGCTTCGTCCGCGGAGAAGACGACTACATTCCTGCTTTTTTGAAGACGGTACCATGCGAGGAGATGCTTGAAGGTCTTCGAGACGGTTATGATTATTTGAAGTCCCGCGCGTTTGAGCGGATGGATGACCGCACCATCATGCGAGTCACGTTCGCTTACGGCGTGCAACAAGAGCGGTTAGCGTCTGGATTCTTTTTAGAGATGTATACGAAAGGACGGTCCGAGGACTATTTGAAAGTCGCCACCGATATGGAAGCGGCTCTCGGTATCACCTACTCGATGGCGGAACGTGTCTGGTTCGCGGAAGAGGCGAATCGTCTGCGCTCGATTAAAGATCAAATGAAAGAAGATGAAGAAGAACGCTGGATCATGCAGATTCGGGTGCATAAACTGATTCATCACGTCTCGCTCATCTACGGGTTCACCTTTACGGATGACACGGCTCTCGAACGAGGACTGCTTGCTCACATCCTCTCGAGTATGAATACGCAGGTTTTGCCGGAGACGAGTACGGTCAAGCCTCATATCGACCGCGACTATCCGGGGCTTCGTTCGGCCATTCAACAGGCCGCCGACATCGTCTTTGGAACGAATACGTTCTCCGAAGAAGAGACGGTCTTTTGGGCGATGCACTTTGCGGCAGCACTCGTCAAACCGGTGCGCCGTCGTGAATATCGGGCGCTCGTCGTCTGTTCGGCCGGACTTGGTTCGTCGAAGATGCTCGTCAATCGAGTACGTCAAGAGTTCCCGGAGATGCAAGACGTCGTCAACTCATCACTTTTTGGACTCGAACAGCACCGACTAGAAGAATATGATGTCATCTTGTCGACCGTACCGCTGCCACCCCTTTCGGTGCCGACACTAATCGTCAACCCGCTTTTGACGAGTGAAGAAGTGCAGCGCGTCCGTCATCTCTTACTGTCATTACCGCAATCCTTTCAAACACTCGCGACGAAGCCGCGTTCAACGATGCTTGATTTCACAGAACTCGGGGAATTGGTCGAGACGTTCGAGCGGATGGATGACAAGTTCGATTTGGTCACGCTCAATAATACGGATCGTTTAGAAGATATCTTGCTTGATATCGGTACACATTTAGAAGAACGTGACCTCGTACAAAGCGGGATTCAGCTCTCTGCCCAACTGCTTCGTCGTCACGAAGTCGCGGGTCTTGGGGTGCCGGGTACGAAACTGGCGTTATTCCACGGGCGACATGCCTCGATTGAGAAGGCGAGTGTGTTTGCGTTTGATTTAACGACATCGATCCCACTCCTGATGATGGATCAGTCGACCGAACCCGTGACACGTCTGCTTGTCTTGCTTGCACCGGAAGAAGCACGTGACGTCGAACTTCAATTCTTAAGCGCAATCAGCGGGTCGCTCATTGAGAGTGAGGAGCACATGCGTCTTTATAGCACGGGAACGAAAGAAGACCTTCGTTTACTTTTGCACGAATGTATGAAAAAAATGATTCATGAGACATTGTACGAAAAATGACCGAACCATGGTCATTTTTTTGTTTGGCACAAAATGTTGCCAAAGTGTGAACTGGATTGAATTGAGAAAGCGCTTACTCCGAGCATACAATATGGGTGTAGAGCACAAACCGGTTAGCTACACTACACATTCAACCTTTCACATTTAAACGACTGGAGGTTTTATACATGGCGAATACGCAAGCGAGCTCGGGCGGGGTCCGAGTCAAAGTTCAACGATTCGGTAGTTTCCTCAGTGGGATGGTCATGCCAAACATCGGTGCCTTCATTGCCTGGGGGATTATCACAGCACTCTTCATTCCGACAGGATGGTGGCCAAACGAAAACTTAGCAGAACTCGTTGGTCCAACGATCACATATCTCTTACCATTACTCATCGGTTTCACTGGTGGTAAATTACTTCACGACGTACGAGGCGGTGTCGTCGGGGCACTCGCCACGATGGGGGTCATCGTCGGAACAGATATTCCGATGTTCCTCGGTGCGATGATCATGGGTCCACTCGGTGGTTATGTCATCCGCCAAGTCGATCGTGCCCTTGAAGGCAAAGTTAAAGCAGGATTTGAAATGCTCGTCAACAACTTCTCAGTGGGAATCATCGGTGGACTTCTCATGCTTGGAGGATTTGAAATCTTTGGTCCGATCATGAGTGCCCTCGATAAAGTGATGGCGGCAGGTGTTGACTGGATCGTCGGCGCGAAATTGCTTCCGGTCGCAAGTCTGTTCATCGAACCGGCAAAAGTTCTCTTCTTGAACAACGCCATCAACCACGGGATCTTGAGTCCGCTTGGTGTCGATCAAGTCGCAGACGCTGGAAAGTCCGTTCTCTTCTTACTTGAAGCAAACCCAGGACCAGGTCTTGGATTACTTCTCGCCTATATGTTCTTCGCCAAAGGTGCAGCGAAACGTACGGCACCGGGTGCAGCCATCATTCACTTCCTTGGTGGGATTCACGAGATTTACTTCCCGTACGTATTGATGAAGCCGGTCTTGATCCTTGCGATGATCGCAGGGGGCGCAACAGGGATCTTCACGTTCGTACTCTTTGATGTCGGTCTCGTCGCACCTGCTTCACCAGGTAGTATCTTTGCCATTCTTGCGATGGCATCACGCGGTTCATATCTTGGACTCGTGGCAGGGATTCTCTTGTCAGCAGCGGTCACGTTCGCTGTGGCGAGTGTCATCTTGAAATCGAGCGCAGCAGAGGAAGTATCACTCGAAGAAGCGACACAAAACGTGAGTGCGATGAAAGGCAAACAGTCTTACGCATCGGCTCTCGTGACAGATCGTCTTGATAAAGTCGACCACATCATCTTCGCTTGTGACGCTGGAATGGGATCGAGTGCCATGGGAGCATCAGTTCTCCGGAACAAGGTCAACAAAGCGAATTTGCCGATCAAAGTGACGAACACGTCCATCAGCAACTTGCCGAAAGATGCTCAGTTCGTCATCACACACGAAGATTTGACGGAGCGTGCGGAAGCGCAAGCACCGAATGCGATTCATCGTTCGGTCACGAACTTCTTGAACGCCGATTACTACGACCAATTGGTAGAAGAAATTAAAGCGGAACGCAGCAAAATTTCTTGAACTCAGAACAGATAGAGATACGGTTTAGCCATTAGGAGGAAATCAAAATGCCATTCATTCAAACAGAGATGATTCGACTTAACCAAACATTCGCAACGACAGAGGAAGCGATCACAGCAGCCGGAGCCGTCCTACAAGACGCCGGCTGTGTGACGCCGGAGTATGTAGAAGCGATGCATGAACGTCAAGCGATCGCCAACGTCTATATCGGAAATTACGTCGCCATTCCACACGGTACAGAAGCAGCGAAATCAGCGGTTCAGAAGACGGGGATCTCGTTCCTGCAAGTACCAGACGGGGTCGACTTTGGGGGTCAAACGGCCAAACTCGTCATCGGAATTGCAGGCGTGAATGATGAACATTTAGAGCTCCTATCGCAAATCGCGATTCTATGCTCAGACGAAAGCAATGTGGAGCGTCTTGTTCAGGCGAAAACGAAGGAAGAAATCTTGGCGCTCTTTATGGAAGAGGTGGCGTAAATGAAAGCTGTTCACTTTGGGGCAGGGAACATCGGACGAGGCTTTATCGGATTATTGCTCAACCAAAGCGGTTACGAGGTGACGTTTGTCGACATCAATGACACGGTCATCGAAGCGCTTGAGGTAAAACGTCATTATGAGGTCGGGTTCGCAGAAGACGGCGTCGATCGTATCGTCGTCGACCGTGTTCGCGGTGTCAATAGTTTGAAAGAACCGGCTCGTGTCGTGGACTTGATTGCAGAAGCAGATCTCGTGACGACGGCTGTCGGACCGTCACTTCTCTCAAAAGTGGCACCGTTGATCAGCGAAGGACTTCGTGCTCGTGAAGTCGAGGATGCACCGGTCTATGTCATCGCATGTGAGAACATGATTGGTGGGAGTGCAATTCTTCGTCAAGAAGTAGAGGCGTGTGGCGGTGTCGGGGAGGCGAATGTCTTCTTCCCGAACGCGGCTGTCGACCGCATCGTCCCGCTACAACAACATGAGGATCCACTTTACGTGGAAGTCGAGACGTTCCATGAATGGGTCATCGAGACACAAGGGCTCAACGAACAACCACCGATTCAAGGCGTGACGTGGGTCGAGGAGATCGGACCGTATATCGAACGGAAATTATTCACGGTCAATACAGGACACGCCATCGCCTCTTATATCGGCTCGTTGTTCGGGAAGGCGACGATTGACGAGGCGCTGAAGGATCGTCGCGTGCGTCAAGTCGTCCAAGGAGCATTATATGAGACAGGTTGGTTATTGCTTGAGAAATACGGATTCGAGGCGAAAGAGCATAGCCAATACATTCAAAAAATCATCAAACGCTTTGAAAATCCGAAATTGAAGGATGAAGTGTCGCGTGTGGCCCGTTCACCGATTCGTAAACTTGGACCGAGCGACCGTCTCGTCAAGCCGGCACGTGAATTGATGGATAACGGCATCGAGCCGAACGAACTCGCTTACGGGATTGCAGCAGCCCTTCATTACTACAACCCGGAGGATTCGGAATCGTCGGAGCTGAACTTGTCGATCGAAGAACACGGCATCTCGTCAACGATTGAAAAATACCTTCATCTTCATGAAGGGGACACGTTGACTCAGTTGATTCTCGATCAATATCATTTGATTCGGGAAGAAGAAAAAGAACGTGTGTCTTAATCAAAAATCGCTTCTGTCACCTGACAGAAGCGATTTTTTAGTGTTTCCCGAATTCGAGATAGGTCGTTGTTTGTTTTACGTGAAGTGGAACGTCTGTCTCGGCTAATGGACGACTAAAATAATACCCTTGAACAAAATCGCATGACTCTTTTAGAAGCCATTCCAATTGTGCGGACGTTTCCACGCCTTCCATGAGAACTTTCATACCAAGGTTGTGACCGAGTTGAATCATCGAGCGGACGATGGCCTCTTGATTGCGGTCGGTGAACAGGTTTTCGATAAACGTTCGATCGATTTTCAGCACTTGTACGGGAAGTTCCCGAAGTTGGCTGAACGAAGAATAGCCAGTCCCAAAATCATCGAGAGAAATGAGGATCCCGAGCTGATGCAACTGTGTCAATTTTTCACGGGTTGAGGCTTCATATGAAAGCATCGAGGACTCGGTCACTTCCAATTCGAGATACATCGGGTCCATCCCCGTCTCCAAAAGAATGGATTGTAGCGTATCAACAAAATCTTCGCGCGCAAATTGGAGCGGGGAGACGTTAAGGGATAATGTAAAGGGACGTATCCCAGTCCGTTGCCAACGTACCCAAGTGCGACAGCCTTCCCGAATGACCCAATGACCAATCGAATGAATTAACCCCGTGTTTTCTGCAATCGGGATGAAGTCAGACGGCGCAATCTTTCCGATTTGTGGATGTTGCCAGCGAAGTAATGCTTCCACGCCTTCCAATCGATTTCGCTTCAAATCGATTTTCGGTTGATAGACAAGCGTCAATTCGTCATTACTTAGTGCGGTGACGAGCGCTTTTTCTATCTCCATATTGCGCAAGAGTTGAGGTCGCGATGATTCTTCGAATAATTTGATGTTATTCTCGCCATCCTGTCTGGATTCATCAGCGGCAAGACGAGAAAACTGAATAAGTTCTTCGGAAGAAGCACTGTCCTTAGGGAAATGACTGATTCCCGCACTCATTGTCAATTCAAGAGTCGTGCCATCCACGTCGAAGCTGGATGAAATTGCCTTAATACATTTTTCAGCCTTTTGATGAGCGAGCGAACTTCGTTGCGCAAAGAGTAAGATGACAAACTCGGATGGTCCGATTCGTGTCAACACATCGTCTGGGTGAATCGTATGTTTGAGGCGGTCAGCGACTTGAATGATCAACTCATCTGCTCCGTGATGCCCGAGAATGTCACTTAGGAAACGCCAGCGGTTTACGTCGATATATAAACAGGCGACCGAACGTTCTTGTGAGATACATTCCTTCAAGAGGGCATCCAGTTTATGCCGATTTGGTAAATCCGTCAATGCATCGTGAAAAGCCATATGTTCAATCAGACGCTGAGAGGCGACTGCTTCGGTCACATCTCGGATAAACCAGAGTACTTGATTGTTCGAACCATCTTGAAGTGGGTAAGACGTCACTTCTAACGTACGATGATTCGTGTCAATTTGTACCGGCTGATAGAACGGCTGTTGAGCCGACAGCAAAGGATGATAATCCTGAAAAAAAGGTTCTGTCGCATGCCCTTCGAATAAGTGAGCAAACGCCTGATTTTGATATTGGATTTCACCATCGCTTGTCGTCGTCACCACAGCATCCGTCGTCGATTCTAAAATCGTCGTTTGGAAGAGGTCACGTTTTTGGATTTGTCGTTCTAACGTATACGCAATAAAGTACATCCCAAACAAGAGAAACACGATGCTTGTGACGAGCCATGCGAGTAGGGTCGGATCAATCGGAACCTGCTTCGCAGCTGAAGCATCAGGGATGATAGTCGTTGCCCGCATCCCTGCAAGGTGCATACTGAAAATAGCCGTCCCCATCAGAAGAGAGAACATCAGTTTCACGGGCACGGGTGTCCGTTCCGTAGAATAGGATGAAAAGAAACCAACCCATAAGGCTAGGAAGGAAGCGCCCCATGCGATGCCGATGGATACCAATACCCACGAGGGATCAAAGTCCAATTGAACACTCTGGATGGCTGCCATCCCAATGTAATGCATGCTGACAATTCCAAATCCCATCAAGCCGGAAGACTGAAGTAAGATCATCCATGTCGTCTTGTGGGAAATCAAACCGAACGATAAGATGCACCCGGCAATCGCCGGAATCATCGATCCGATAATGAGCCAAATCGAATAGGTGCTCTCATGTAAGGACGCATGACCGAGCATGGCAACAAAATGCATGGACCAGATGCCAAGACCTAGCGTGGTACCGCCAAATAAAATCCAGATGCGATGGGACGTTGTCACATCTCCTGTGACCCGCTTCGCTAATTCGAGTGCCATCAAGGCTGAAACACTGGCAATGAGGAAAGCGAGCATCATCAAAAATCCATTGTGACTCGTTGTATGAGTGCTAATCTGTTCCATAATGTCGATACCTCACAGGGTTTTTAATGTAGAGTTCACTTCATTATATGCGGAACTCTCAAAATTACATAATAAAAAATTCAAATGCTCTTCTTCCTATCAAATAACGGGTACTACATTGCTGAAGGGGTGCTGATTATGTATAAAAACAAATACATCAACTTTTTCTTATTGGTCTCATTCGGCTATTCATGGTTCATATGGGGAAGCTTGTACTGGTGGACCGATTTGCCAATCATGGCCATCGTTATTTTAGGGGCATTTGGTCCAAGCATTGCAGGGTTTCTCACGATGTATCGACTCCGGGGCGGCGTAGGGGTGACACATCTTCTTCGGAAAAGCATTCAGTTCCAGATGAGTTGGAAGGCGTATGCGATTCCCTTTTTGTTGGTGCCGTTCTTATTTCTCGTGGCGTATTGGTGGACTGATCGAAGCGGTGCCCTACTCGTTCGCGAACCGTGGTGGATTGTCCCATACTTCTTCTATATGCTAATTCTCGGTGGGACGTTGCAGGAAGAGTATGGATGGCGCGGGTATTTGCTGGACGCCTTACAATCAAGACTCTCTCCACTTCTAGCCAGCTTGTCACTCGGAGTCATTTGGGCGATGTGGCATATTCCTCTTTTCTTCATGGCTGGAACAGGACAGGCGAATTTGTCATTTTGGGCGTATGGGTTAGCCGTGATGGCATATACGATCCTCATGACTTGGGTATACAACGGGTCGTCGCGCAATTTATGGTCGGCCTTTCTCATGCATATGATGTTTAATGTCATGCTCGTGATGGTCGGGTTTGAAGCGGAAAGTGGTTATCCAATCGGATTTATTCATTTGACAATCACATTATGGACCGCCGCGATTTTAGTCATTTGGAAAACGTACGGTAAATTGAATTATGAGCCGCTCGAAGAAATGATTCCCTCGTACCCGAGTGTTACGCAACGAATTCGTGAGGGTAAAGAGTAAAACAAAAAAGAAAAGGGAGTGGCCGTCTTGAATTTTCGCGCACTCGAACAATCAGACGTGAAATCCTTGCAGCGCTTATTTATGGAGAGTTTGAGTGACTTGATTCGACGAGAACGGTTTGAAGATGCCGATTTGCTCGATGAAGAAGTGGCGCGTCTGAACACGACGATTCAAGATCATTTCGATGATGACACCGTTGAACTGTACGTTGTAGAAGAAGACGGAATCCTTGTCGGAGCAGGGGCATTATTGCCTCCGAATGACATCATCTCAGGAAACATACAAATTGAGCGTGGTGCGATCGAGCTAGGGAGTGTCTATGTGTCACCTCGGATGCAGCGGCGAGGTGTCGGACAATTCCTGTTAGAGGAGATGATGCGTGAAATTTCGGCTCGAGGGAAGGAGTTCTTTTATTTAGATGCCGGATTCCCGAGCGCACAAGCCTATTGGCAGAAACGGTTGGGTGAGCCGTCTCATATCCTCGAACATTATTGGGGACCTGGGGCATCCCATATGATTTGGCGAGTCCATATCAAAAAAGGAACTTAGCTGAGTGCTAAGTTCCTTTTTTTAGTAATAAGATCGCATGAATTGATGAATGCCGGATGCTGTTGCTTCAGCCATTCGTTGGCGATATGTCGTATTCGTCAAGTAAGAACGGTCGCTTGAATTACTGATGAATCCGTATTCGACAAGGGTAGAAGGCGAGACGTTTCGTCCAACCACGTAAACGTTCTGATATTTGACCCCACGGTTTTGAATCGTAGAAATCCGTGAAGCAATCTCTTTGTTGATACTTGAGCCGAGACTACGGCTGGCGGACACGTAAGGGTTTGTCGTATAACTTTCTGACGTCGGGACGAGTACCTCGTGTCCATGTGCCGTGTTATAAACGGAAGAGTTCGCATGAAGACTGACGAACACATCCCCTTTATAAGACTTGTTGAGTGACACACGCTGTTCAAGAGAGAGGTATGTATCGTTTGAGCGAGTCAATTTAACGTTGTAGTCATAGGTGCTCGATAAGATGCCAGCTAGACGTTTCGCGATATCAAGCGCGATCACTTTCTCATAAACAGAGCCATAGACAGCGCCAGGGTCGTTTCCACCATGTCCTGCGTCGATGACGACCGTTTTACCGGTTCCGTTGGTATCCGTTGGTGTCGTAACAGTCGTAGGTTTCAAGTACTCGGATGCTACATACCCGGTTTTGCCGTTGTATGTGACTTTATACCACGAGTCATAACGGCTGACATATTTGACGACTGATCCAGCTGGAATGACGGTCAAGACATCGCTCCATGAAGCGGCGCTAAGACGCATATTCAAGTTTACGGTCGTTTCATAATAAGAAGACGGGGTTACGGGAGCTGTCGTCGCCGTTAAGTAGTCAGAAGAAACGTAACCGGTTTTCCCATTATAGGTGACCTTATACCATGATCCGTAACGGCTCACGTATTTGACAGTCGCACCCGATGGAATCGTCGTGACGACGGAACTCCATGAAGCGGCGCTGAGACGCAGGTTCAGGTTGGCAGTCGTCTTATAGTAGTCCGAAGGTGGGACTGGGGCACTCGTAGGTGTTAAATAAGCAGAAGCGACATAGCCCGTCTTTCCATTGAACGTCACTTTGTACCATGACCCATAACGACTGACATACTTCACGGTCGCGTCGGCAGGGATCACGGTGACCACATCACTCCATGAAGCAGCGGTGAGGCGCATATTTAATCGGTCTGTTGTCTTATAGTAAGCAGAAGTGTTTGAGACCGAAACATATTGAGAAGCGACATAGCCTGTTTTGCCTCCATAACTGACCTTGTACCACGAACCGTATGTACTAATATACGTGACTCTTGAGCCAGATGGGATGGTCAAGAGGACAGGGCTCCAAGTGGCTGCGCTGAGGCGAAGATTTAAGTTGGCGGTAGTGGTATAGATCGAGGCGGCTTCGGCGACAGTCGATTGAATACCAGATGAATCCAATTGGAACGGGACGACTACTGCCCCGGATATTGCAAGTGAAGAACTAAGTAACAGCTTTAAACTCCATGACGGTTTTGTTTCATTCAATGTTCAAACTCCTTTACTCATTAAACTGGTGACAAGGGCGGTGTATGAGAGTGCATCTAGGTTGTCCCTGTTTATTATATAAGTAAAAAGGAAAAAATGGAGGGAAATATATAATTCATTTACCTTTTTTATTAAATAAAAAAGACGCACGAGGCGTCTTGAGCAAATCAGTTTATACGATGCGTGGCATATCATCAACAAGTAGTTTAACTGGTTCATCTACTTTAACAATGCGTGGCATGTCGTCGACGAATAATTTTGCAGGTTCATTTACTTTAACAATGCGCGGCATGTCATCAACGAAAAGCTTAATTGGTTCATTCACTTTAACGATACGAGGCATATCGTCAACATGTAATTTGATAGGCTCATTTATTTTGACGATGCGAGGCATATCGTCTACTAGTGGTCTAACAGAACTTCCTAAAAGTAAAACTGCTGTTGCGATAAATAGTACTCCTGTTACTTTTTTCATCAATAAAACCTCCATTAAACAATTATTTTATGTTTTTAAAGCAGAAAATCCTGATTATTCATCGGCTTTCAAAGAATCGAACAGCTGATATAATGTTTCAGATTGCTGATAAACCCGTGTCTCCATATCTCCTGAATAAGCATTCGGCGTGTCGGCAGGGAAAATGACTACCTTTCCAGATTCATTTTTTAAAGCAGTCGCTAGAATTGAAACATTGACTTGTTGACTCAATAACGTACTACAAAGATAATGTGATATCTTATCAGGTTCCGTGAGTAAATTTGGTCTCCAACAAACTGAAGTTTCTGGGAGGATATACAAGATATGGCCTTCTTCAAGTAATGTGATGCATTGATTCGTTACAAAGTCAGGATCTTGTTCAACATTAATATATTCATAATCTAGCAACTGTTTTTCATAAATTGTTTTTGTACTTCGTTTTAAAATTGAAAGAGAAAGTTCAGGTCCTAAAATGTATAACTTTTTGAATGAGTGAATGTGTTTTACAGACCTGGCAATCAATCGAGGCAACGATTGATAGTAATCAATTTGAAAAGCGTTTACAATAAAACCTCTAGGAGAACATAACAACTGGGTTAGATGTTCTAACCCTGAAAAGTTATCATGATCTTCAGGAGTGTACATTGTATTTACGGTTGAAACTTGCTTTGACTTAAAATAAATTTTAGGCTTAATGTAGTCTTCGGCAAGTAAGAAACTTAGTTTTCCCATTTGTCATTTTCACCTCCATAGTGATGATTGAAATGAAATATGCGATTTAGTAAAAATTGACTAGGTAATTTGTAGAAACTGTTTTTACTAGTTCAATATTATCATGTCATCTTTGTAAAAAGGTGATGATTCGGTTGGGAAACTTTCTGCTAAAAGTGCTCTATTAGACGGGTTTTTTGAGATGAATTTCCTGAACATATGACAAAAAGACTAATTTATTTTAAAAAAAACGACTATTTTAGTTCGAAGGGGCTACTGCTTGATATGGAATATAATTTTGGAAACTTAATCAAAGTGGAACGCATGCGAAAAAATATGAAGCAGTCTGTGCTTGCTAGAGGGATTTGTTCGATTTCATATTTAAGTAAAATTGAAAATAACCAAACAACACCTAGTGATGAAGTATTGGAATTAATTTTTGAACGGCTAGAACTAGATGTTCCACTTTATTATGATTTTAGTGAAAAAATAGATCAAACGAGGAAAGAAATTCGTGACACTTTAAAGGAAGCGTTATTATCAAGACAAGAGGAAAAATACTTTAAACGAATTGAAAAATTCAAAACGAATCCTGTTGTTTTACAGTCAAAAGAGTTGTATGTCACATTGTTGATCACTTTGGCGAGATTTGGAATCACACCAGGTGGAAATGTCCAATATTTAATCGAAGTCGGCTGGATTAAAGATCAGTTATCGAATGATGATCGTATACGTTATGATTTGATACAGTGTATTTATATGTTCTTATATCAATCTGCTGATCGTGAAACAACTGTTAACCTATTAGAAAAAGTAGGGAAGGACATGGCAAATTCGGGTCTTCCGGACTGGGAAAAAGCAGATATGCGATATGTGATGGGCGCACTTTATCACCGATTTACGGATTATTCGCAAGCGATTGATTACGTAAAACCGGCACTCGAGTATTTCCAAGAGAATTTTTGTCTTGAACGAATCATCGAATCACACATGATTATCGGTTTGTCATTTAAACGACGCAAACGATACACCACAGCGTTAGAACATTACGAAAAAGCAGCTAAAGTAGCGGATAAGGCAAACTTAAATGATTACTATGGAATGCTTTACAATAACATGGGAGATATCTATTTTTTAATTGGTGATCAAGAAAAAGCACAAAAATACTTTCTTGATAGTTTTAATGTTAAAGAAGGTGCAAAAAGTAAACTCTATAGTGTGATGTCTTTACTCGAGGTAAATGTTGCTCAAAATGACATCGACGGTATTATGAAGTGGTTAACAGTTGGTTATGAATTAAAAGGTAACAAAGAGAACTTAATTGAGTTTGATTTCCACTTCGATATCTATGTAAACAAGTATAAGAAACTTGATCAAAATGAGCTGATTCATAGCCTCAAAAAAGCAGTAGATTATTTTGAAGCCTACGATGAATATTACACACATAAATACGCATTATGGCTGTCTAGGGAATTACGTAGTTCAGGTAAATACAAACTTGCTACAGAATACTATGAAAAAACAATCTCAATGATGTCACGTTGGGAGTGAATGAAAAGAACTCGAGATAAGTAATGATACTTAAATCGAGTTCTTTTCTATGGTGTTGTGAAATAATGCACAGTCCACACTTGTTCTTGGATGAGGCGTTCGTCTTCTATATGACCGTTAAGGACCTGCTGTAATAGGTGAATCAAGTGTTTTTGAAGATTCGCATCATGAGAGCCACTATGCAAAATTTCCTCTTCGCTCGCAATAATGTAAAATCCACCAAGTCGTAATGGCACGTGCTTCCGAATCAAAGCAGCGGCAGATTGAAACTTCGCTTGCTCCCCCATGTGAGGTACGTCAATCTCAAAACGTCCCCATTGATTAAAATCTCCAATCTCTGAAAAAGGCGGGTCACGATGATCCAATGGCAAGTCCTCCGATCCTAGCAATCTCTTTATATTCAGTATATCTTGTTTTCGACTTAAAACGTGCAAAAATAAATGGATAGGGTAACCTACATCTACGAAAATGAATCGGTTTCTTTCCTTTCTATATATTGTAAAAGGATTCCTTCCAAATTAGGCAAAAAAGAGTCAAAAATAACACGGTCGACATGACCGTGTTATTGCATGATGTGCTCTTTTGAGGTTGGCAGTTCACAGATGAATGTACTGCCCTCTCCATATACCGATTCGACATGGAGTTGACCCTCATGGGCTTTGGCAATTTCTTTACAAATTGCGAGACCGAGACCGGTACCTCCGATTTTTCGACGGTCCGAATTATCGACCCGGTAGAATTTCCCGAAGAGGTGAGGGAGCGAGGCACTCGGTATTCCCATACCATGGTCTCTCACTTTCATCACGACCTCTTCATCTACGCGTTCGAGCGATACAAGGATATTCCCGCCATCTGGCGAATATTTGATTGCGTTACTTAATAGGTTGCCGAGTAATTGACGCATTCCTTCTAAGTCCGCATCAATAATGAAATCTTGTTCGGTATCGGCGTCGATGAACAGCTCATGTCGGTCCGTCGTTTCCTGATAAAATGCGACACTGTCTGTGACGAGCTGATATAAGTCGACCGGTTCCCACTCGAACGCTTGCTTTCCAGACTCCATCTTTTGAAGATCTAAGAAATCGTTGACGAGATAGGAAAGGCGTTTCGCTTCATCGTGAATCGTCTTCAAATACAGTTCACGACGACTTTCCTTCAAATCACGTGACAGCATCAGTTCAGTAAATCCGTAAATCGAGGACAATGGTGTCCGTAATTCATGTGAGACGGTCGAGACGAGTTCGGATTTCATCCGATCAATCTCCGTTTCGGCCGTGACGTCACGTAAGACGAGCATCGTTCCACGGAGTTTGCGGTCCCGATAGACGCTTTCGGCATAAAGTTGAATGAAGCAATCGCCTTGGTCGATTGAAATCGTGAGCCCATCCTCTGGCGGGTCTTGCGTGAAGACGCGTTCGAAGTATCGGACAAACTGTTCATGCTGATCGACGCGTTCTGCTAATTGCTCGATATCGATATCGATGGCAGAGAGTTCTTCGTATCCCTTGTAGTCAAAGTGTAAATCATCAAACATGCGAATGAAGGCGCGATTCCCGACGACGGTATCGTCCTCATAGTTCACATACAGAATAGCTTCCCGTACAGAGTTAATGAGTTGCGCTGTTTCTTTTCGATCCTGCTGCATCTGACGATAAAGCTGCATGCGAAGAAGAGAGATGGCAAGTTGACCAGCAAACGCGTTCAACTCCGATTTTTCACTGGCGTCGTACTGTTCGTCGTAACGCGCCAAGTAAAGACAGCCAATCAGACTATTATCCGATGGGTCCATGATGGGAATGACCGTCTCATAGATATAATATGGATACGTGTGTAACGCATCGACGACCCGCTTAGAAGTGGCGGCCGGTAACTTTGAAATCATGACTCGTTTAAGCAAAAGGGAGTCTTTCTTTAGACTTTCCTGCTGATCTTCGGTCATCTCTTTCGGTACGACAGACGTGATTTCTCCGTCTTTTGTGAGTAAAAGGGCACCGAACTCAGATTTTGTAAGCAACACAATCTTTTCAATGACAGAAGAGTAATCGAATAAGGATTCTTTCGAGGCCAATACTTCAATCAACTCATTGCGATATTGAAGATTGATTTCATTTAATTTTGATTCGTTCAACACGGTTTCGAGCTTTTCTTTCTTCGCTTTCAGTCTGCTGTTCTGGTCGGCCATCCGTTTGATGAGCGGGCGTCCGATCAATAAAATGGCACTGATGAACATGACCAATCCAATCATCCAAATCCATCGGAGGGCAGTGAGTTCGAGAGTGGAGACATTCCCATCTCGAACGAACCAGGCCCCAATCAAGGTTAAAACCAGACTGAATCCACAGACACTATATAAAATACTGAGTATTTGACGACTGTTCAATTGTTCAATCCACTTGCTGATCATTCGTTCTACTTCCTTCCTTGAACATAAAAAACGAGGTGTCATCTCTTCCTTGCCCTGAATTCTATGAGACCGGGAAAGGGAAATGAAACAATTTGCTTATTCAACGTGCATTAAAATAAATTCACATAATGCGATTTACCCAAAATATATGAAATGTACACGTGTCAACCTGCTTTGCGTTGACATTGTCTGATGAAGTGATTATTTTGAAGTTAAGATAAAAAGGAGCGTGAGTCTATGTTATCGATTGAACCGTCTGCTTTGACTGAACGAGACACATATAAGTTTTTGATTGGCAGCATTGTGCCAAGACCGATTGCGTTTGTCACAACACAAAATGGGGATGTGATTAACGCCGCCCCGTTTAGCTATTTTAATGTAGTCGCATCCAACCCTCCGCTCGTCTCCGTCTCAGTTCAACGAAAAGATGGCGTCATGAAAGACACGGCGCGTAACGCACTCCGTACGAATGAACTAGTGATTCATGTCGTAGATGAAACGAACGTCATCAACGTGAACGAGACGGCCGCCAACCTTGCGGCAGATGAGAGTGAGCTGTCTCGTACAGACTTTACGCTTCAACCGAGTGATGTGATTTCGACGCCAGGAGTCAAGGAGGCAAAGGTTCGATTTGAATGTGTGCTCCATCATCACTTGCCGATCGAACATGACGGAAAAACGACTGCCGATTTATTGATTGCGCGAATTGTCCGTTTCCATATTGACCGAGAGTTATATACTCAAGGACGCATCGATGCTAAACGGCTTGCGCCTGTCAGTCGGATGGCCGGCAATAGTTATGCGACCCTTGGGGAACTATTTGACGTGAAGCGTCCAGAGTAATCGATAAACGTGCCCGTTTTTTCTAAAGAACGGACACGTTTTTTGGGTAAAGAAATAGGAAGCGCATTTGGGTGCGGTATTTCTTTCTTTCCGACACTCGCTTGTGTCACAATAAAGTCAGAACATTCTAACTTTCAGTCATCCTAGATCAGAGAAAAAGGGGAGTCCGTCATGTACCGTCCAACTGTCCAATCGATTATTACTGCTATTGAAACCGTGATTGTCGGAAAAGAAGAAGTTATCGCAAAAAGTCTCACTGCCTTGCTAGCAGGTGGGCATGTGCTGCTTGAAGACGTACCAGGAGTCGGAAAGACAATGCTCGTCCGTACGTTCAGCCGAGCGATTGACTTAGATTTTAAGCGCATCCAATTCACACCGGACATGCTACCGTCCGACTTGACCGGGATTTCGATGTACAACCAAAAAACGAGGGAATTTGAATATCGACCAGGTCCGCTCATGGGTAACATCATTTTAGCGGATGAAATTAACCGGACCTCACCGAAAACGCAATCAGCTCTTCTTGAGGCGATGGCTGAGAGAAGTGTAACAGTGGACGGGGAATTGAAAGTGTTACCCTCACCTTTCTTCGTCATGGCGACACAAAACCCGATTGAGCATGAAGGGACGTATCCATTGCCGGAAGCACAGTTGGATCGCTTCTTACTTAAAATCGAGATGGGCTATCCGACATTCAATGAAGAGATTGCATTATTGTCGCGGTTTGAAAAAGAAGAGCCGCTCGAGGCGCTTCAGAGCGTGATCACAAAGCAAGAAGTCGAACTCATGCAACGTGAAGTGAGAGACGTGCATGTGTCGAGTGCGGTCAAACAGTACATTGTGCGATTGGTGCATGAGTCTCGAAAAGATCCGCATACGTATTTAGGCGGGAGTCCGCGGGCCACACTTGCATTGATGAAAGCGGCTCAGTCGTGGGCGTATATCCATAATCGCGATTTCGTCTTGCCGGATGATGTGAAGGCGATGGCGACGAGTGTGCTTGGACATCGCGTCCTTTTGACAGCAGAAGCGCGGTACAAAGGAAAATCACCGAATCAGTTGATTCAAGAGTGGTTGGATACGTTGCCTGTCCCGATGGATCGTGAGGTCAATGAAGTATGAAAAACTGGATGAAGCTGTTCGTTGTATGGGCGGCGGCATTCGGATTGTATGCATTTGCCCGCATCGAAGGCAGTATCGTCGCCTCAACATTATGGTGGTCGTTCGTCGTGTTGACCGTCTACTGGACGCTCTTTATGATTTATCCGGTCACGGCGGCAAACGTGTTGCGCCGTGTGACGACGAAGCGACTTGTTTCTGGACAAACGATGGACGTCGAGTTACGAATTGAACGGAAGTACCCTTTCTTGATTGGGATGGTCACGTTAGAGGAGCGATTGCCACAACGTTTGACGGATGAAGACAAGACGATTGTCGTGCCGGTGGACCGTTTTTTCCGGCAGGCTGAAGTCGTCCATTATGAGGTCGGGGCGATCAAGCGTGGGATTCATGTCTTTGACCGCACCGTGCTCCATGTACGTGATGTGTTCGGTTTGTTCGACCGGAAGCGGACGTTGCGACTCGAAACGGTCGTCGAGGTGTCGCCTGCCGAATTGCCGTTTGATTTACCTCGAGACGAACATGTCGGAGGTCGTGGGGAACAATATCGTCAAATGCGGACGTATACCGAAGTGGCCAATACGACCAGCGGAGTTCGAGAGTATGCGGCAGGGGACCGAATCGGACGGATTGATTGGAAGGCATCCGCACGTCGAGGGAACTTGATGACCAAAACGTTTGACCAGGAACAAGAGAAGAAGCTCTCGCTCGTATTCGTGCCTGCCGTCTCTGCCGGGTATGAAGAGGCATTTGAACGTTCCCTGTCCTTACTTGTTGGAGCGATTCGTCAGTTAGAACGAAAAAATCTGCCGTTTGAGCTCTACGTCATTGAAGAGCAGGTGCGACTGTTCCATCTTCCCGACCAGAGTGCGGAAGTCGGCCATTACTTATTGACCGCCACGCCAGAAGCCGAGGGGCGTCTCGTCGAACGAGTGAAGCAAAATCTGCCTCAACAAACTGGAGATTTGATTTTGATCAGTCCGTTTGAAACGACGTCCATTCGAGAGTTGATGCATGAGACACAAGGTAGCTATCATCTCTACACGGCAGTAAATGAGGTGACGGTATGAAGACATGGGTAATCCGAATCGTCTATACGGCGCTTGCCGCCTATTTGTTGTCGTTCTGGATTGAGCCGATTGTTGGAAGTACGACGTTCGATGTGACGTGGCCGTTTTACTTCCTGCTCATCGTGCCGATGTTTGCCAGTATTCTGCCTTGGGCAGCTTTTCTTGGGATCTCGATTCTTAATTTCCTCATCGTCTTGTATGCCTATCACGGCAGTATTTTGGACTGGTTTGGTCTATGGATGGAAGATTTGATGGGTGTCATGAGCGGTGAGCTGCCGAATGAAGCGATTTTCTTCTCTGCCATGGCGCTGATCGGCTTACTGTTTGCTGTGCTCGTCGGACGAACGTATCCAAGTTATAGTTTTGCCCTTGGGATGATTGTGTCGACTCTCGGCATCATGGCCTATTTTGATACGTGGACGTTGTATGACGGGGAAGGCAATATCCTGTATGCCATCGTCACATCGCTCCTCTTACTATTTGTCACCGATTTGGCAAAACGACCGAGTCAATCGCTCGTCCGATTCGTCAGTATCGGACTACTCCTCAGTGTCGTCGTGGCTCTCGCAAGTGCTTCACCTACGCTTGAAGGCGATTGGTCTGACCGTATCACTACGAGTTTTCGGAATGCGACGACGGAAGGTGATGGGAGTGGCCCGGGTCGAGTTGGGTATGGAGTGAACGACGAATCGCTAGGTGGTCCGTTCGAACAGGATGACGGCATCGTCTTCATCGCTCGCGGCGTACCGGCACGCTATTGGCGTATCGAATCCAAGGCGATTTATACAGGGAAAGGTTGGGTTGAGGCACCGGTCCTTGACTCGAACTACAATCGTGGTCAGTTGGTGGACTCGGAAGTGGATACGACACCGGAACAGGCGTTATTACGTTTTGAGCGCCGACAACCGTTCGTTCCTTATGGTGGAGAATATCCGCAAGCCATCGAAACGGAGTCCGGTACCGAATTTCGAGTTGGTGACATCGAGCGGGCGTTCCCGAACGAGACGATTACGATGCAACCGTCCGGAAAGATTGTATTTGAAAATGAGGAACAATCGACTCCGCGGACGATCCAACTTCGTTATAGTGTCCCGGCTTTCTCTGAAGAACAGCTTGCATTAAATGAAGAAATCACGTCGCTCACGGAAGAAGAGCAACAGGTCTATTTACAGTTACCGGAATCGTTGCCAGAGCGTGTACGAGATTTAGCCGCTGACATTACGGCGGAGAGTGAGACACCGAACGAGAAGGCGGAAGCGGTAGAAGCGTATTTCCGAAATGGAGAATTTCAATACGATACCGAAAATGTGGCACAACCGGAGGGGGATACGGATTATGTTGACCAGTTCCTGTTCGACACACAAATCGGGTATTGCGATAACTTCTCGACGTCAGCTGCCGTGTTGTTGCGTGCGAACGGCATACCGACGCGTTGGGTAAAAGGGTTTACGATGGGTGACACACGAGGGGTCGTTCAAGGTGAAGAAGAACATACGATTCGAAATCGTCACGCCCACTCGTGGGTCGAGTATTTCATTGAAGGCGCGGGCTGGGTCCCGTTAGAAGCGACCATCAGTTTCTCGGACGCCAACTTACTGCAGATGGAACGAGAGACGGATACGGAAGACACGACACCGGCTGCGAACGATCCCCAAGCAAATCAGGACAACGATACGCAAAACCGTCCGCAAGAAGATTTGTTGATCGATGACGTGACGACAGGTGATGTTCAAGAGGAGGCACGCAACATGCCCGTATGGGGATGGATTGTCATTCTCTTCCTCGTGGCGGTCCTCGTTTGGAACCGTAAAATCATCGAGCGTCAAATCATGTATGTCTGGTGGATGAGTCGTCCGCTCACGGATGGGCGCCTCGTCTCGATGCACCGCTATTTGATGAAACGACTGCGTGCGAACGGATTCAAAATTGATGGACGTACGCCTTCGGAACTCGCCAAAGAGGTCGACGCCTACTATGAAACGAATGATATGACCCGTCTGACGGCTTTGTTTGAGCAAGCTGTTTACGCGGAACAAGAGCCGAATTCAAAATATAAAGAATATTGGAAAATCATGATTCGTCGAATTATGAGTTGAAGTGACGGGATGCATCAAGTAAGATAGACGCATTAGTTAGATAATTGAACATGGCATTCCTTCGTATATACTCGTGAATTGGCGCGAGAGTCTCTACCGGACCACCGTAAATGGACCGACTATGAAGGAGCACGTTTCGTATACAAAGAAAAGGGCGTGCTTCTTCTTCGGTTTGGGTTAATCTGGGGGAGAGGCGCGTCCTTTTTTGAGGAGAAGGCAGAAAGGTGGAGATTTCGTGAAAGTAGAACAAGAAATGATTTTGGTGCTTGATTTTGGTGGTCAGTATAACCAGTTGATCACACGTCGTGTCCGTGACCTTGGCGTATACAGCGAGTTGCATTCACATAAGATGACGGCAGCGGAGATTCGCGAATTGAACCCGATCGGCATCATCTTCTCGGGTGGACCGAACAGCGTATACGCGGAAGGCGCATATCGTTGTGATCCAGAGATCTTTGAACTGGGTATTCCAATCTTCGGGATCTGCTACGGGATGCAACTCATGACGCATCATTTCGGTGGTCGTGTCGAACGTGCCGCTCATCGTGAATACGGAAAAGCGACATTGTTCTCAACGCCGGAAGCATCAGCGATTTATAACGGGCTTCCAGTCGAACATACAGTATGGATGAGCCACGGTGACCTCGTCATGGAAGCACCGGAAGGATTTATCGTCGATGGAACGAACCCGTCTTGCCCGGTCGCTTCAATCAAAAACGATGAGTTGAAAATGTACGGTGTCCAATACCATCCAGAGGTTCGTCACTCGGAGTACGGAAACGACATCTTAAAAAACTTCATCTATGAAGTATGTGGTGCGAAAGGCGAATGGTCGATGGAAAACTTTATCGACCTCGAAGTGGAGAAAATCCGTGAAATCGTTGGCGATAAGCAAGTTCTTTGTGCGCTTTCGGGCGGTGTCGACTCTTCTGTCGTGGCCGCACTCGTTCATCGCGCAATCGGTGACCAGTTGACGTGTATGTTTGTCGACCATGGTCTCCTTCGTAAAGGGGAAGCGGATAGCGTCATGAAGACGTTCGCAGACGGATTCAACATGAAGGTCATCAAAATCGATGCACAAGAACGTTTCTTGACGAAGTTGGCTGGTGTCTCGGACCCTGAGCAAAAACGTAAGATTATCGGAAACGAGTTCATCTACGTATTTGATGAAGAAGCATCGAAACTCGTCGATATGGACTTCCTCGCACAGGGGACGCTCTACACAGACATCATCGAGAGTGGGACAGACACAGCGCAAACAATCAAATCACACCATAACGTCGGTGGATTGCCGGAAGATATGAACTTCACGTTGATCGAACCACTCAACACGCTCTTTAAAGACGAGGTCCGTGCACTCGGTACAGAACTCGGTCTTCCTGACTATATCGTTTGGCGCCAACCGTTCCCAGGTCCAGGTCTCGGAATTCGTGTCCTCGGTGAAATCACGGAAGAGAAGTTAGAAATCGTGCGTGAATCTGATGCGATTCTACGTGAAGAAGTGAAGAAAGCTGGACTTGAACGCGACATCTGGCAATACTTCACGGTGCTCACGCCGATTCGCTCGGTCGGAGTCATGGGTGACGAGCGTACGTATGACTATGCTGTCGGTGTCCGTGCGGTCACTTCAATTGATGGCATGACGTCTGATTGGGCACGTATTCCATGGGATGTGCTTGAGAAGATCTCTGTCCGGATTGTAAACGAAGTCAGCCACGTTAACCGTGTGCTGTATGATATTACGTCTAAGCCACCTGCAACAATTGAATGGGAATAAGCTGAACAGAGGGGATATCCCCTCTGTTTTGTCTTAAAACCGAACATTAACGTTTTTTATCGATGTAAAATCCGTGAATTTAGTTGACATTCTATTTTCACGCTGATACGATAAGAACGTTCTTATTATAACCGAACAATTATAAAATATTTTGCCGTATAATGTCGGGGATATGGCCCGAGAGTCTCTACGAAATCACCTTAAATGATTTCACTACGGCGAGACATAGATGAGGGTGTATGCCCTCGTATGTTTCGCGTGGGGTCTTCGGTCATTTGCCGGGGACCTTTTCTCGTTTTACGGCGAGCACAAGGAGGAAAACAAATGAGCACACAGCTCAAGCAAGAACAGCAACAACCATCAACAACGAGTCGGATCGATCGTTACTTCCAACTCACAGCACTCGGTACGAGTGTCCGCACGGAACTGATCGCAGGATTTACAACTTTCCTTGCGATGGCTTACATCCTCTTCGTTAACCCGAACATCCTTGGGGCAGCGGGTATGGATACAGGAGCGGTCTTCGTGGCGACAGGTCTTGTTGCAGTAGTCGGCTCATTGACGATGGGACTTCTCGCGAACTACCCGATTGCGATTGCGCCAGGCATGGGCCTTAACGCGTTCTTCGCATATAGCGTCGTCATCGGGATGGGTATTTCTTGGCAAACGGCTTTGTCAGGTGTACTTGTATCAGGTCTCTTCTTTATCGTATTGACGTTATCAGGAATTCGCGAAACGATTGTTAATGCGATTCCGGCTCCGCTCAAAATGGCGGTTGCTGCAGGGATTGGTTTCTTCATCGCTTTCATCGGTTTGAAAAACGCAGGCATCGTTGTCGCGAATGAAGCAACACTTGTTAGTCTTGGTTCGCTCGGAACGGGCACGACGCTTCTCGCGGTGTTCGGTCTTGTGGTCAGCGCCTTGCTTATGGCGCGCGACATCAAAGGTGGTATTTTCATCGGGATGTTGTTGACGGCGATTGTCG